>CALANQ010000050.1 GCA_937926025.1 uncultured Acidimicrobiales bacterium | reverse complement strand
CACCCGCCGCCGTGCTCGCCGCACCGTCTCCTTCGCGCTCGTGGCTCTCGTCGCGGTCGGTGCGCTGGCCGCCTGCCAGCCCGTCGAGACCTACGCCTTCGTGTACACCGGGTCCGGCACCCGGGTGGCCGTCGTCGGTGACTCCATCACCGCTCACGCCGAACCGCAGGTCGTTGCCGCACTCGACGGCCGGGCCCGGGCCGTGACCGGCGTGCCCTCCATGCCGATGACCGCCGCGCTCGAGGACCGGGTCCGCCCCGCGGTCGCCACCGACCCCGACGTGCTGATCATCGAGCTGGGCCTCAACGACGCCCTGAACGGCTGGGACTCCTCGGACCTCCCCACCCTCGAAGCCATGCTCTCCATGCTCGACGGCGCCCGCTGCGTCGTGTGGGTGACGCCGAGCGCCCTCGCCCCCAGCTACTACGACCACATGGGCACCGGCACGCTCCAGGCCCGGGCCACCGCCTTCCGGGCATCGCTGGTGAAGCGGCTGCCGAAGCACCCGAAGCAGCACCTCGCCGACTTCTCCGCTGTGGAGCTCCAGCACCCCGAGTGGTTCGACGCCGACCACCTGCACCTCAACGCAACCGGCCACCAGGCCTACGCCGACTTCGTCGCCCAGGCCGGCTGCCCCTGAGGGGCCCTGCGGTCGAACCCCTCCGCCCGTTCCCGTCGAGCGGAGCCCGCGACGGAGACGGCGATGGACACGGCGTCACCCCGGGTGCTCCTCCACCGACCGCGAGTCGGTGAGGGCGAGCGCTCCCGTTGCGGCGATGATCCCGACGACGACGGCCAGCACGCCGTAGATGAGGCGCTCGCCGTGGAAGAAGTCCGCCACCAGGCTGGCGCTCCACGCGCCGTCGGGCAGCTGGGCGGTCACCAGGGCGGCGATGAGCGTCCCGACGACCGCAGTGCCGATGCTCGTCCCCACCTCCTGGGCCGTGTCGTTCAGGGCCGCGCCGATCGATGTGCGGTTGGCCGGCATGGCGCCCACGAGGGCCACGGCGCAGATCGTCATCACCGTCCGCAGCCCCAGGCTCAGCGCCACCATCGAGGCGGCGATGGCCAGGTAGCCGTGCTCCACCGCCCACGCCATGCCGAGCAGGCCCGTGACGAGGAAGCCGGCCCCGATCAGGCAGGCGACGCGGTGGCCCAGACGCGTGGTGAGCTGCTCGGACACCGGTGTGCCGAGGATCATCGTGAGGATGATCGGCAGGTTGGCCAGGCCGGCCTTCATCGGGCTCCATCCGAGCGCGTACTGGAAGTGCAGGATCAGGCCGAACATCACCCCGGCCATCGCGATCGAGGTGCCGACCTGGGCCGCCGATGCGCCCCGGACGGTGCCGTCGGAGAACAGGCCGAGGTCGAGCATCGGGCTGGCCGATCGGCGCTCGTGACGGAGGAACAGGACGACGGCGAGCGCGGCGCCGGCGATGGATCCGACCGTGATCGGGGCGGTCCAGCCGTGGGCCACGCCGCTGGTGAGGGACCAGCACCCGAGGCCGATGCCGGCGATGCTCAGCACGGCCCCCCAGGGATCGAGCCGATCGTGGGTCAGGTCGTCGGGGTGGTCGACCGGAACGCCGAGGCGCACGCCGATGCAGGCGACCAGCGCGATCGGAGCGTTGACCACGAGCAGCCACTCCCACCGGAAGTGCGCCAGGACCGTGCCCCCGAGGAGCGGTCCGAGGATGAAGCCAGACATCCCGACCACGATCATCAGGGTCATCGCCCGGCGCCGGAGGTCGTCGGTGGCGAACAGGCGGAAGACCAGCGAGTTGGTGATGGGGGCCATCGCCGCCGCCGCGATCCCGAGGGCGGCCCGCAGCAGGATCAGCTGGCCCGTCGTCGTCACGGCGACGACGAACAGGCTGATGGTGCCGAAGGCGGCCAGGCCCACGAGCAGGACGCGGCGCCGGCCCAAGCGGTCCGCAGCGGATCCGGCGGTGAGCAGCAGCCCGCCGAACGTGAGCGAGTAGGCCCCGGTCACCCACTGCAGCGCGGTGGTGCTGCCGCCCAGCTCCCGCCCGATGGTGGGCAGGGCGATCGACAGCAGCGTGTTGTCCACCATCTCGACGAAGAAGGCCAGGCACAGCGCGGCGAGCGGGATCCACGCGGCACCCAGCGACGGGTACGAGCGGGCGGCGAGCGCCTTGGACGGGGAGCCGTCGGGGCCGGCGACGGCGGCGGTGGGTCGTCCGGTCTCGTTGGCGTTCGTGGTGGTCATGGCGGCACCTCCCGTTGTGCGGAGCGGATGGACGTCCTGCATCGAACGAGGTTCGTTGATCGAACGTTGTTCGATAGAATAGAACGCTGTTCGATAATCGGCAACCTGTGGTTGGATGGAGCCATGCCGAGGACGCCCCGCACCGAAGCACCGACCCGCCGACGCAGCGGTGGGCGCCAGCGCGCGTCGCAC
This sequence comes from uncultured Acidimicrobiales bacterium, assembly GCA_937926025.1. Classification (GTDB taxonomy): domain Bacteria; phylum Actinomycetota; class Acidimicrobiia; order Acidimicrobiales; family Iamiaceae; genus Aquihabitans. The sequence goes on along the minus strand of CALANQ010000050.1, from coordinate 2,241 downwards.
TCGATGGAGGCGGTGATGACCGAAGCGGTCGCCCTCCTCGACGAGGCCGGCGAGCCCGCGCTGACCTTCCGGGCCCTCGCCGACCGGCTCGGCGGCGGCGTCGGCAGCATCTACTGGTACGTCGCCAGCAAGGACGAGCTGCTCGACCGGGCCGCCGACCACGTGATGGGCGACGTGCTGCGCGCCGTCGACCCCATCCACGACGACGACCCCATCGCCGAGGTGCGGGCCATCGCCACCACGGTGTTCGACACCGTGGAGCGTCGGCCCTGGCTGGCCGCCTACTTCATGACCGACACCGAGGTGCAGCCCAACACCCTGCAGCTCTACGACCGGATCGGCCGGCCGATGCTGCGGCTCAAGCTCACGGCCCGCCAGCGGTTCCACGCCGTCTCCGCGGTCACCGGGTTCGTCATCGGCACCGCCGCCGACCTCAGCCAGCGACCGCCGCCCGAGGTGGTCGACGGCTCCGCCACGCGCGACCAGTACCTCGACCGGATCGCCGATGACTGGCGGGCCCTCGACGCCGAGGCGTTCCCCTTCATCCACCAGGTGGTCGAGGAGTTCGCCACCCACGACGACAACGAGCAGTTCCGGGCCGGCCTCGACCTCCTCCTCGCCGGCCTTCGCCTCCAGGCCGGTTCCAGCTGACCCTGGTCAGGCCGCCTGGCCGCCGCCCGGCTCGGCGAACCCCCGAGCCGTGAGCCACAGCCCGAGGGACAGCTCCCAGAGGAAGATCGAGACCACCAGGATCCCGGCGGTCGCGGAGTCTTGCGCGTGGAGGCCGAAGAGGGTGGCCGTGCTCGACGCCAGCAGGAGCGGCGCCCCGACCAGACCCAGCACCGGGATCGCCCGAGGCACGAGACGGGCGCGCAGGAGGATGGGCGCCAGGCAGAGCGCGTTGACCACCGGCAGGAACCCGGGTCCGATCAGGAAGGACGCGTCCTTGATGCCCATCAACGCCCGGACTGCGGCGATCACGCTGCTCACCTCCCCACCGGGGTGGTTCCGGCGCAGCGAGACGGCCGCCAGCACCGCGACGACGCCGATCAGGATCATCGATGCCTCGACGACCCGCGACGCCACGAAGCCGATCGACCCGACCGGGCCGTGGCGCCGGATCGTCGGGTACAGCGCGACCGCCGTCCCCACGCAGGCGAACGCCATGAGCAGCTCGGACGCCGCTCCCCACAGCACCGGGTCCACCCCACCCCGGCCCAGCACGAACCGGGCCGGGTGGTCCACCAGGGGTCGGTAGAGGGCGAACGCGGCGGGGATGGAGAACGCGAAGGTCGCCAGGTAGAGCACGCCCGCGGTCCGGACCGCCCGACGATCCGCGCTCTCGAGCTCGGGCATCGTCTCAGCCACGGCGATCACCCGAAGAACAGCGTCATCGAGATCGGAGCCAGGCTCGCCTGCGCGTTGCCCAGCACCATGAGCACCAGCAGCAGGCCCACCACCACCGAGCCGAGCGCGGCGGCCAGCCGGGCCAGCTCGCCGCCGGTCCAGTGGTGACCGGGGCGGCGGGAGCGAGCCAGGACCGAGCGCCACAGACGCTGGGCGGCGAGCACGACGAGCACGAGCAGGACGGCACAGACGATGGCCTTCGGACGCTGCCAGCCGAGCCGCCGGTCGACCGCGGCGCGCACCCCGGCCGGCATCGCCCGATCACCGGAGCGGAGCCACTGGTCGAACGCGCCGTCGGTGCGGGCCCCGGCCGAGCCCGGCGGCTGATCGGCGATGGTCGGGATCGACCCTCGGAACCCCGGGAGCGGATCGATCGCGGTCGAGAGGTTGGCCGCCACCAGCAGGGCCATGATCAGCCCGAAAGCGACGCCCGCCACGATGGCCACGGACCAGGTGAGCCGCTCGAACGTCCACCGGCGGCCGTCAGGTCGGGGTGCGGAGCGGCGGTGGCGCCACGCCGACACCACGAACGCTGCCGAGGCCACCAGCAGCGAGAGGGCGAGCACCGCCAGCACAAGATGGAAGCGGGCGTAGTCCTCCAGCAACCGGTCGAACGCGGCGTTGGACCCGGCTCCGGGCCGAGCCAGTCGCTCGAGGGTGGCGCGCAGCTGCTCGCTCATCGGATGCCGCCTCCGGTCACGCGCCGGGCGACCGACGATGGCGAGGCGGGCGGAACGGGTGAGGAGGCCATGTCGTGATCCTCCGGGGTCGGCGCCGAGCGCACATCGACCCGTGAGCCCCCTTCCCCCCGGCCGATCTGCCCCTCCCCAGGAG
>CALANQ010000049.1 GCA_937926025.1 uncultured Acidimicrobiales bacterium | reverse complement strand
GGGGGAGGAGCCCGTGTCAGGACCCGACGGGGCAGGTGACCGTGGTGGAGCGGGCGACGGGGAGGTCGTCGAGCGGGGCGCGCAGGCGCATGCCGGTGACGCGGAGCTGCTCGCCCGGGGTGCAGCCGGCGAGGAACCAGCGCTCGAACAGGCGGGCGGTCGGCGGGATCGGCACGCCCAGGGCGCCGCGCGTGGCGAGGATGCCGAAGTCGCTGCAGGTGCCGTCGTCGGTGCACACGACGGCGGTGGGCACGTCGCCCGAGTAGAGGTGGTGGCCGAGGTACGGGTCGATGGTGCCGGCGTAGGCCAGCGCCGGATAGGCGAACAGGCCCACCAGCAGGACGCGGGCGAGCGTCGGGGCGGGCACGGGCCGCAGGTCGGGCTGCGGGGCGTCGAGCGCGAGCAGGACGATGGCCGCCGCCGCCAACCCCAGGTTCCACCAGAAGATGGCCGACGACGGGCCGAGGTCGAGGGCGAACGGGGCGATCAGGTGCAGCGCGGCGCCGCCCCATCCGGCCCAGCGGCGGGTGCGGGGGACCGCGGCGCCGATGCCGAGCGCCACCTCGCCGACGGGGATGGCCCACACCGCTAGCCCGGCGAGGCCGCCCACCCCGAGGCGGTCCGTGGCCAGCTCGGCGATCGGGCGGAAGTCGGCGCTGAGCAGTTTGCCGATGCCCGCCCACAGCCAGAGCGAGGCCAGCGCCCCCCAGCCGAGCGTGCGGGAGAGCCGCCACGGGCCGGTGGCCGCCAGCAGCACGGCGACCGACACGAACTCGGGCTGCAGGCGGAGCTGGTCCAGCGCGATGGCGAGCACCAGCACGACGGCGTTCACGACGATGCCCTCGCGCGGCCGCACCACGACCAGCACGCAGCAGGCCAGCAGCAGCCAGCCGACCGGGAGCGACGGCAGCGCGTCGGCGACCGGCAGGTTGGCCGGGAGGTCGCGGGCCGACCACAGGCTCCAGGTGGTGCAGACCATGGCGGCCTGCACGAAGGCCAGGGCCGCCCGGAGGACGTCGAGTGGCTGCGCCCGGGCGGTCACCGCCGCCGGACCCTCAGTCCTGCCAGCCGATGGAGCACCAGGTGCGCTTGCCGCAGCTCGGGCAGCGCATCCAGTGGCTGTTCCGGCGCCCCGGGATCCAGATGGTGCCGCCCATCCAGCGCAGCCCGAGGTCCGTGAGGTTGATGCGGCTGCGCGCTTCGCACGACGAGCACGAGACGATGACGGTGCCGGTCTGGCGAGGGCCCGTGGAGTACAGGGCGTCCTTGCCGTCGCGCGGCGTACCGGAGCGGATGGTGTCCCGGGCGGCGTCGACGGGCGTCTCGAACAGCGCCCGGCGGCCCTGGGGGTCCAGCGACCGTCGCCGACCGCCGCGGCCCGCGTCGTCGGGGGTCATCAGCCCTTGCGCCCGAGCAGCTGGTTGGCGAGCTCCCGGTACGCCTGCGCGCTGCGGGACTTCGGGGCGTGCTGGAGGACGGACCGGCCCCGGGCGGGGGCCTCGGCCACCTTCACCGACTTGGGCACGAACGGTTCCAGCACCTTCACGTCGTAGGTGCGGCGGACCTGCTCGACCACCTCGTGCGCCAGCTTGGTGCGGCCGTCGAAGAGGGTGGCGATGGCGCCGCGGACCTCGAGCTCGTCGTTGGTGTAGTCGCGCACGTCCTCGATGGTCTCGAGCAGCTGGCCGACGCCGCGCTGGCTGAGCGACTCGCACTGGAGGGGGATGACCACCTCGTCGGCGGCGGTGAGGCCGTTGATGGTGAGGATGCCGAGCGACGGCGGGCAGTCGATCAGGACGCGGTCGTAGCGGTCGGCCACCTTGGACAGGGCCTTGCGCAGCACGTACTCGCGCCCGGTCTTGGTGAGCAGGTTGAGCTCGGCGCCGGCGAGGTCGATGGTGGACGGCAGCAGGTGCAGGACGCCCGGCTTGCCCTCCTTGGCCGCTGGCGGCGTGGGCAGGGCGACGATGGCGTCTTCGGCCTTGGCCCGCTTGAGCAGCACGTCGTGGATCGACACCTCGAGCAGATCGGGGTCCACACCGCACGCCCAGGTGAGCGACGCCTGCGGGTCCAGGTCGACGAGGAGGATCTTGCGGCCCCGCTCCGCCATCTGGTTCGCGATGGCCACCACCCGCGTCATGGCGACGAGTGTGGCACCCCTGGCTCGGTAGGGTCGACTTCCATGACCAAGGCTGCGCTCATCGACCACCTGCTCGCCCACTCGGTCAGGCGGGGGGACTTCGTCCTCAAGTCGGGCAAGGCCACCACGTGGTTCATCGATGCCAAGCAGACCACGTGCAGCCCCGACGGGATGCTGCTGGTGGCCGATGCCGCCCTCGAGGCCATGCCCGACGAGATCACGGCGGTCGGGGGCCTCACCATGGGTGCCGATGCGATGGCGTTCTCCATCGCGGCGGTCGCCGCCACCCGGGGCCGCCAGCTGCGGGCCTTCAGCGTCCGCAAGGAGGTCAAGGACCACGGCGGCGGCGGGCGGATCGCCGGCGCGCTGGAGCCCGGAGACAAGGTGCTGATCACCGAGGACGCCGTCACCCGGGGCGTGTCCATGCTGGAGGCCGCCGAGGTCGTCCGCGAGGCCGGCGCCGAGCCGGTGCTGCTGATGCCGGTGGTCGACCGGGGCGGGACGGTCACGGCGATGGCCGCCGAGCAGGGGCTCCCGGTTCTCGCCCTGGTCACCGCGCCCGACCTGGGCTTCCCGTTCGAAGGACCCGTCGACGCCTCCTGATGCCTTCCGCGGCTTGTTGCGATCTCTGCTGATGTCCTGGTAGCATGCCGTCCACATCGACCACCCCCGGTGCATTGAAACCACGTTCCGAAGGGTGTTGCCATGAGGGCTGCTGTCGATTCCGACCGTCTGGTCGATGCGTGCGATCCTGACGCGCTGCTGACGCCGAGGGAGGTTGCCGGTCTCTTCTCGGTGACGCCCAAGACCATCGCTCGGTGGAACGAAGCCGGGTTCCTGGAGAGCAAGCGGACGCGCGGCGGCCACCGCCGCTACCCCGCGAGGGCCGTGTACGAGCTGCGCGACTTCCTGAAGGAGGTTGGGGCGTCCTGAACGGGTGGGGCTAGCGTTCCCTGCCATGGTTTCGCCCACTGCCGCCTTCTCCGTGACCATCCGCGTCCGGCTCGACAACACGCCGGGGACCCTCGGCAAGCTCGCGGCGGCCATCGGCGGTGTAGGCGGCAACATCGTGGCGCTCGAAGGCTTCGAGGCCCGCGACGAGTACCTCGACGAGGACCTCATCGTCAACTGCATCTCCGAGGCCCACATCGAGGTCGTCGTGGCCTCGCTCGACGGCATCGACGGCCTCGAGGTGATCTCGGTCTCGGACCGCACGTTCGACATGCACGACGGCGGCAAGATCGAGGTCCTGGCCCGCATGCCCGTGGCCGACCGCGACGACCTCTCCATGGCCTACACGCCCGGCGTGGCGCGGATCTGCACCGAGATCGAGCAGAAGCCCGAGCGGGTGCACGAGCTCACCATCAAGAAGAACACCGTCGCCATCGTCACCGACGGCACCGCCGTGCTCGGCCTCGGCAACATCGGGCCGGAGGCCTCGCTGCCGGTCATGGAGGGCAAGGCCCTCCTGTTCAAGAACTTCGCGGGGGTCGACGGCTTCCCGATCTGCATCGATGCCGGCGACGCCGACACCGCCCTGCAGGACCGGGTCGACGCCATCGTGGAGACGGTGGAGCGCATCGCGCCGGTCTTCGGCGGCATCAACCTCGAGGACATCGCCGCCCCCGCCTGCTTCGAGGTCGAGGACCGGCTGCGGGCCTCGCTCGACATCCCCGTCTTCCACGACGACCAGCACGGCACCGCGGTGGTCACGCTGGCCGCCCTGGAGAACTCGCTGAAGCTGGTGGGCAAGCAGATGGAGGACCTGCGGGTGGTCATCTGCGGCGCCGGCGCCGCCGGCGTGGCCATCGCCAAGATCCTCATCGCCTCGGGCGTCACCAACATCGTCGCCTGCGACACCAAGGGCGCCATCCACAAGGGCCGCACCGACCTCAACGTGGCCAAGCAGAAGTTCGCCGACATCACCAACCCGGAGCAGATCAGCGGCACCCTCAAGGACGTGCTGCCCGGGGCGGACGTGTTCATCGGCGTCAGCGCCCCGGACCAGATCGACCAGGACGACCTGCGCAAGATGGCCCACGACCCCATCGTGTTCGCCATGTCCAACCCCAACCCGGAGATCCGGCCGGAGCTGGCCAAGGACCTGGTGGCGGTCATGGCCACCGGCCGCAGCGACTACCCGAACCAGATCAACAACGTGCTGGCCTTCCCGGGCATCTTCCGGGGTGCGCTCGACGCCGGGGCCACCGACGTCACCGAGAACATGAAGCGGGCGGCGGCCACGGCCATCGCCGAGTGCGTGTCGGCCGACGAGCTGCGGCCCGGCTTCGTGATCCCCTCGGTGTTCGACACCCGCGTCGGCGAGCGGGTGGCGGTGGCGGTGGCCGAAGCCGCTCGGGCCGACGGCATCTGCCGCGATCAGATCTGATCGCCTCCGGGGTGCGCCCATGAAGGCCGTCACCTTCGACTTCTGGAACACGCTGATCGACGCCGACACCGCCGGCATCCGCGACCGTCGGCTGACGGCCAAGCTGGGCCTGCTGGCCGAGGCGGGGTTCGACATCGACGGCGACGTGGTGAGCGGGGCCATGCGCCACGCCAGCCAGCAGTTCGACCGCAGCTGGCGCGGGAACCGGTACTACGGCGCCCAGCACGCGGTCGACGACATCGTCGAGCACCTCGGCATCGACGCGTCGCCGGAGCTGCGCGCCGGGCTGCTGGCCACCATCACCGATCCGGACCCGGCCCACGACCCGCATCCCACGCCCCACATCGGCGATGCGCTCGAGGGCCTGCGGTCCGCCGGGGTCCGCATCGGCATCATCTGCGACGTGGGCCTGGCGCCGTCCACCACGCTGCGCCGGTTCCTGGCGGGTCACGGGCTGCTCGGCTACTTCGACCACTGGTCCTTCAGCGACGAGGTCGGCACGTTCAAGCCCGACCCCGTCATCTTCGACCACGCCCTGGCCGGGCTCGGCGGCATCGATCCGGCGGCGGCCGCCCACGTCGGCGACCTGCGCCGGACCGACATCGCCGGGGCGCAGGGCTTCGGCATGACCGCGGTGCGCTACACCGGGATCTTCGACGATCCCGGCAGCGGGGCCGACGGCTCCGATGCCATCGAGGGCGACGTGGTGGTGGCCGACCACGCCGACCTGCTCGCCGCCCTCGGCATCGGCTGACCCCGTGGGCTGACGGGCGTGTTCTGACGGGCGTCGGCCGGCCGGCGTCGGGTCGTGGGACCCCGGTGGGCTCAGGCGGTGCCCGTGTCCTGGCCGGGCTCGACCAGCTTGGCCTCGACGCCCCACGCCCACGACGTGATCCCCTCGGACCGGCTGACCAGGTCCGACCAGTAGCAGCCGCACGTGAAGACGGAGACCTCGATGTCGCCCATCACGAACACGCTGCGCACCGCCTCGGAGTCCCGGGTCAGCAGCAGGCCGTTGCCGCCCTCGCGGACGGTGGCCGAGGTGGCGCGGCGGCACAGGTCCGTCAGGTGCGCGGTGAGCGCCGCCTTGGCCCCGGCCGCATCGCGGAACTGGATCACGGTGATGGCGGTGAAGGCGTTGCCCTCGCCCCAGCGGGCCTCGATGCCCTCCTGGAAGCCGGCGGCCTCCATGGCGTCGTAGACCATCCCGGGATCCTCGAGCGTGGACGGGTCCCGGTAGCTGATGAGGTCCGGGAACTCGGTCAGCTCGTCGGGTGGGCTGTCGTTGCCGTCGGGGAGCGACGGGACGACGCCGGTGCGGACCCGTCCGATGGGGTCGGGGCCGTGCTGGGCGTCGGCCCACGGTCCCCGGGCGAGCTGCTGGCACTCCTCGACGGTGGCCACCTGCTTGCCGGGCTGCGGGTCGCCGGCGGCCGGGGCGGGTGCGTCCTCCTGGGCGGGCGGGGCCCCGCCGCCGCCCTTGGGCCACGCGGCGCCGCTCGGGTCGGTCCCGACCCGGGCGATCTGGTCGTCGTCGATAAGGCTGGACCCCGAGCTGTTGGAGCCCGTGGCGCTTGCGGTGCACGAGGTGAGGAGCAGGCCGAGGGCGGCCGCGCCCACCAGCATGCGGAGTCGGGTTCGGTTCACGAGGCTGCCTTCCGCCGGACGATCGTTCCGGGTGCCCATCGGCAGCAGGCGGCGGCGATCAAGGCGCCGGTGGGGCAGGCTGGGGCGATGGTCGACCCCCTCGAACTGGCCGCCCCTGATCGCTACGCCATCGACGGCTTCCCGCACGACGCGTGGACCGAGCTGCGGGCCACCGACCCGGCGCACTGGACCGAGCCGCCCTGCTACCGCCCGTTCTGGGCCATCACCAAGCACGCCGACGTCAAGCACATCTCATCGCTCTCCGAGCTCTTCTCCTCTCGACCCCGCCTCACGATGCAGCCCATC
>CALANQ010000048.1 GCA_937926025.1 uncultured Acidimicrobiales bacterium | reverse complement strand
ATACGAGATGCCTAAGTGACTGGAGTTCAGACGTGTGCTCTTCCGATCTGCACCGCCTCGAGGCGCTGCGCCCCGAGGCGGTGCTGCGGCTCGGCTCGCCGCCGGCGTCCAAGGTGCTGGGCCAGTGGATCGCCGGCTCCGGTGCGGTCGAGGTGGCGGTGGACCCACACGGGCGCTGGTTCGACGCCGAGCACCGGGCCGCGCACGTCCTCCACGCCGACCCCGCGGCGGCGTGCCAGGCGCTGGTCCACCTGGTGGGCGGCCGCTCGAACGAGACCTGGCGGGCGGCGTGGGCGGCGGCCGAGGCGGCGGCGCAGACCGCCATCGACCAGGTGCTCGGCACCCGGTCCGAGGCCACGGAGCCCGGGCTCGCCCGCACGCTCGTCGGCGCCCTCCCCGACGACGCCACCCTGGTGGTGTCGTCGTCGATGCCGGTGCGCGACGTCGAGTGGTACGGCGCGCCGCGCGAGGGGCTGCGGGTCCTGGCCAACCGGGGTGCCAACGGCATCGACGGCGTGGTGTCCACCGGAGTGGGCGCCGCGCTCGCCGCAAGGGGCACGGGCTCGCCCACGGTCGTGCTCGTCGGCGACGTGGCCTTCCTGCACGACACCAACGCCCTGCTCGGCCTGGTGGCCCGGTCGGTCGACCTCACCGTGGTGGTGGTCGACAACGACGGCGGCGGCATCTTCTCCTTCCTGCCCCAGGCCGCCGCCCTCGATGCCGCTCGCTTCGAGCAGCTCTACGGCACGCCCCACGGCGTCGACCTGCCCACCCTGGCGGCCGCCCACGGCCTGATGACGGTGGAGCCCGCGACGGCCGCGGACGTGACCGACGCGGTGCTGGCGTCGATCGGCGCCGGCGGTGCCCGCATCGTCCGGGTCCGCACCGACCGGGCCGCCAACGTGGCGGTGCACGACGCCGTCCACGCCGCCGTCGCCGCCGCGCTCGGCGGCAGCTGAGCCTCAGGCGTCGCGCCAGTCCCAGGTCTGGGTCACGGTGGTGTGGTCGGGCTCGGCCCCTGCGGCGCGGTAGGTGGCCAGCGCGGCCGCGTTGTCGTCCTCGGTGGCCGTCCAGGCGCCGTAGCACCCCAGCTCCCGGGCGGGCGCCAGCGACTCGTCGACCAGCCGTCGCCCGACGCCCCGGCGGCGGGCGCGCTCGTCGACCCCGAGCTCGTAGATCATCAGCTCGGTGCCCTTGTCCGGGTGCGCCATCTCGATGCACGTGGCGAACCCCACCGGGGTGGTGCCGTCGAACGCAATCAGCAGGTGGTGCCCGGCGCGGCGGAGCACGTCGGCGGTCCACGCCGGGGTCGGCGCCGAGTCGAAGAGGTGCCCGGCGCCGAGCACGACGTCCGCATCCTCGGGGCCGAGGCGGCGCACGGAGGCGGTCACGGTCGCCCGCCGGTCACGGTCGCACGATGGCCGAGAGCATGGCCTGGAGCTTGGCCCGGGTCTCGATGAGCTCCGTGGGCGGGTCGGAGTCGCCGACCGCGCCGTTGCCGGCGATGACCCGGGCGGTGCGGCCATCGATCTCGGCGCCGCGGATGGCCACGGCCCCCTCGCCGTTGCCGTCGGCGTCGAGCCAGCCGACGGCGCCGGCGTAGCGGCCGCGGTCCAGCCCCTCGAGCTCGGCGATCACCGCGAGCGCCGCCTCCCGGGGGCGACCGCACACGGCCGGGGTCGGGTGGAGCGCGTCGACCAGCTCCAGGATGGAGGCGGGCGGGTGGGACAGGCGGCCCTCGACGAGGGTGGCGAGGTGGACCACGTTCGCCAGCGGCACGACCGACGGCTCCGGCTCGTAGTCGACGTAGGACGAGAACGCGAGGAGCGTGTCGTGCACGACGTCGATGGTGACCTGGTGCTCGTGGCGGTAGGTGGGCGACGCCAGCAGCTCCGCGGCCAGCACGGCGTCGGCATCGGGATCGCCGCGCCGCGGCTTGGTGCCGGCGAAGGGGTGGGCCCGCACCACGTCGCCGGATCGGCTGACGAGCAGCTCCGGGGGGGCGCCGCAGTAGCCGTCGACCAGGTACAGGAAGCAGCCCGGGTAGTGCTGCGACAGGCGGAGCAGGACGGTGGGCACCGAGATGGGCGCGTCGGCCGTGACCGTGACCTCGCGGGCCAGCACCACCTTGTCCAGCTCACCGGCCCGGATGCGGGCCGTGGCGGTGGCGACGGCGTCGACCCACTCGGCGGGCGGGCGGGCGGCGGCCACCGTGAACGACGATGGACCGTCGACGGGGGAGGGGCGTCCGCTGGTGGCCAGGACCGCCGCCAGCTGGGCGTGCGGATCCGGCACCGAGCCCTGCGGGCCGACGGAGGTGACCCACGCCCGGCCAGAGGGGTCCACCCCGACGGTGAGCTCGGGCACCAGCAGGTCGGTGTCGGCCCCGGGGAGGAACGGGAGGGCGCCGAACGCCACCGGGCCCGTGCCCGGGAGCCCGACCAGGTCGTCGCGGGCGATGGCGGCCAGGGCGTCGCCGACCGTGCGCCGGGCCAGGCGGGCGGCCACGCCGCGCCCCGCGAACCCGGTGCCCGCCCGGGAGAACAGCATCCCGTCGCGGCCGGCGACGGCCAGCAGGTCCGGGACCTCCGAGGGGTCCAGCAGGCGGGTGCGGGCGACCAGCCCGGCGGCCGGGCTCACGATCGGGTGGCGGTGAGCAGCTGCGAGATCCCGGTGGACAGCAGGCGCCGGTCGACGTCGGTGAAGCCGGCGGCGCGGATCTGGTCCAGCATCACCTCGGGCTCCGGGAGGTAGGCGACCGACTTCGGCAGGTATCGGTAGGCCGAGCCGTCCGAGAGCAGGCCACCGATGAGCGGCACGACCTTGCCGAAGTAGATGCCGTGGCCCCACCGCAGGATCGGGTTCGGCGGCTCCGCCACCTCGAGCAGGGCGATGCGCCCACCGGGGCGCACCACCCGTCCCAGCTCGGTGAAGAACGGCTCCAGCGCAGCGAAGTTCCGCAGGGCGAACCCGCACGTGACACCGTCGACGGAGCCGTCGGGCACGGGGAGGCGGAGGGCGTCGCCCTGCGCGAGCGGCGCCTCGGTCCGGGCTGCGGCCAGCATGCCGTAGGAGAGGTCCATGCCGACGGGGCGGAGCCCGGCGCCGGCCAGGCCCCGGCAGAGGTCGCCGGTGCCGCACGCCAGGTCCAGCACGACCGAGCCGGCGGGCAGCCCGAGCGACGCGATGGTCTTCTTGCGCCAGCCCACGTCCATGCGGAACGTCATCAGCCGGTTCACGAGGTCGTAGCGGGGGGCGATCGCGTCGAACATCGACCGGACGGCGACCACCTTGTCGTCGCCGGTCGGGAGCGGTTCGGTGTTGGTCCGGGCCATGATCGGGATCGTACGGCGGATCGCTACTGTCGCCGCCCATGGCCCGGCGCACCCTCATCCTCGTCCCGCCCTCCGAGGGCAAGGCGCCCGGCGGCGAGGGCCCGCCCTGGGAGCCGGGGACGATGGCGGTCGGGGAGCTCGACGCCCAGCGCCGCAAGGTCCTCCAGGCGCTCGGCCGGCGCCACGAGGCCCGCACCGGACCGACCCTCCCGGCCATCGAGCGCTACACGGGCGTGCTGTACCAGGGGCTCGACGCAGCGTCGCTGCGCGGCACCCCGCGCCGTCGGCTGGACCGCTCGCTGCTCGTGGTGTCGGGCCTCTGGGGGCTGGTGGCGCCGCGGGACCCGATCCCGCACTACAAGCTGAAGATGAGCGCCAACCTGGCTCCGCTGGGCAAGCTCTCGACGTGGTGGCGCCCGGCGGTCACCCAGGCCGTGGCGGTCCGGGCGGAGCGGGCGCTGGTCTGGGACCTGCTGCCCATCGAGCACTCGGCCGCGGTGGCGTGGGGCGACACCGCTCCCTTCGAGCGGGTGACCGTCCGGTTCGTCGACGAGCACGGCAAGACGGTCAGCCACTGGAACAAGCTGCTGAAGGGATCGCTGGTGCGGTGGCTGGTCACCACCGGGGCCACCGACGTGGACGCCCTGGTCGAGTTCGACCATCCGCAGGGCTACCGCTACGACCCCGCCGCGACCGAGCGCGACGCAGGCGTGACCTCGCTGGTCTTCCGGTCCGGGAGCTGACGGGGCCGTCACGGCTCAAGCGGGCGGTGCGGCGGCCGATGGGGGAGGGATCCTCCGACCGCTCTCGAAGGTCCCCTCGTGCTCCTCTTCGAACTCGCCATCTCGCTCGACATGCGGTCCAGCGACCTGGTCGACCTGGCCCGTGACGCCGGCCTCGGCAGCCTCCAGGCCGGGTCCGACCTCGACGCCAGCCAGGTGGCCGCCCTCCGCGCCCGGGCCGGGGGCCCGATCCCTCCGGCCCCGTCGGCGGCACCCACACCCGCCGGCGACCTCCCGCCGCTCGGCCCCGCCACCTGGGGGGCACCCGCCCCCGTCGATCCCGGTGGCCCGAAGGCGCCGGCCCACTGGGGGCCGCCGCCCGGTGTCGGGTCGGCTCCGGCTCCGGCTCCGGCCGCGCCCGCCGCGCCCCTAGCCGCCGCGCCCCCATCCGCGGCGCCCCTGCCCCCGGCGGCGGCCCCGGGCCCGGTGACCACCGGCTCCGGGCCGGCCCTCTGGGGTGCGCCGACCGAGCCGGACGTCCCGGCCTCCGAGGAGCCGGTGGTGCCCGTGCCGCCCTCCTCGTCGTCGGGGTTCAGCAAGGGCCAGCTGGCCGCGGTCGGGCTCGCCGTCGTCCTGGCGGTGGGGCTGTTCGCCTTCATGGCCGCCAACACCGGGGGCGACGAGCCGCCCGGCGAGGCGGCCGCCGCCGAGCAGGCGACCACCGCTGTCCCGGCCGGCCCGCGGGACGAGGCGGCCTACTGCCGGGGCGTGGAGCAGGTGTCGCCCTTCGTCGTGGAGCTCGGGCGGTACGCCGCCGGCACGGCGCCGGAGCAGTTCGCCCGCTTCAAGGCCCTGGCCGCCCAGCAGCAGGCCTCGGTGGACAGCGGCATGGACCTGATCGTCGCCAACGGGCCGGCCTCCTCCGCTGACGACGCCGCCGTCCTGGCCGACGGGTTGGACCAGGTGATGGGCGCCGCCCAGGCCAGCAGCTCCGACGCCGAGTTCGCGGCCGCCCTGCGCGACGCCGGTCCGACCTCGTTCTCTCGGGAGCTGGACCGCCTCGTCACCGAGTGGTCATCGGTCTGCTCCTGACCCTCAAGGTCCGGCGGTTCCCGGCCGATGGCTGGGGGCGAACCGACGGTGGGAGGACCCGGTGCACCTGTTCGAGCTGGCCATCGAGCTGGGCGAGCGCTCAGCGGACATGGCCGAGGCGGCCGAGAGCTTGGGCTTCGAGGGCATCACGCCCACGTCGGAGCTGACCCCCGAGCAGGTCCAAGCGTTCCGGGCCCGCTACGCCAAGGCCGCGCCCCCGCCGCCGGCCGGGTCGGCGTACCAGCCGCCGTCGTCGTGGGGGCCGCCACCGGGGACCGGCGCGCCGGCGCCCGCCCCGTCGGGCTCGGGCCGCTCGCTCGGAGTCGGGCAGATCCTGCTGATCGTCGCCGCCCTCGCCGGGGTCGCCGCCCTGTTCGGCTACATGATGAGCAACAGCGGACCCGACGCGCGCCAGGAGCAGCAGCTGGCCGCCTCGGCCGAGGAGCACGAGGCGGAGATCGCAGCGGACAACGCCGCCGCCGCCACGTCGAGCCCCGACGATCCCCGGGACCTCGCCCGGTTCTGCAGCGCGGTGCAGTCCCTGTACGACTTCTCCCAGGCGCAGGTGCTCCAGCTCGACCAGGACGACCTGGAGGGCACGCGCAAGATCGTGGTGGCCGGCTTCGAGGGCTGGAAGCAGGACCTGGCCGTCGTGAAGGAGACCGGCCCGCCGAGCTTCGACGACGACCTCGTCGCCTACGAGCAGAACCGCCGGCCGTACTACGAGATCTGGCTGTCTAGCGAGGACCTGGACGTGATCGCCCGGAACATGCAGGGCTTCGACCCGGGACCCGGCGCCCAGCCGTGGCACGACCTCCAGACGATGCTGTTCGAACGGTGCTGAGCAGCGACGGCTGACTGGCATGCTCGGGGGGTGACGGGCGAACGGGACCACTGGGAGGACCTCGCCGACCACCTCGGCTCGGCGTACCTCCGCTACTCGTTCACCAAGGGGACCGAGCAGGAGGTCGGGTTCCTCGTGGAGGAGCTCGGGCTCGAGCCCGGGATGCGGGTGCTCGACGTGGGGTGCGGGCCGGGCCGTCACGCGCACGCGCTCGGTCGGCGGGGGATCGCGGTGCACGGCGTGGACATCAGCGAGCGGTTCGTCGCCATCGCCCGGGCCGACGCGCCGCCCGGCGTGACCTTCGAGCGGGCCGACGCCCGGGAGCTGGCGTTCGACGGCGAGTTCGACGCCGTCATCTCGCTCTGCCAGGGGGCGTTCGGGGTCCCGGGAGACCCGGCCTCGGGCGGGCCCGCCGTCGACGTGGACACGGTGATCTTCCAGCACCTCTCCCGCGCCCTGCGGGTGGGGGGTCGGCTGGCCCTCAGCGCCTTCAG
>CALANQ010000047.1 GCA_937926025.1 uncultured Acidimicrobiales bacterium | reverse complement strand
GTGCTGTCGTCTCGGCGCGACGCCGGCAGCTCGGTCTTCGCCTCGGACGACGTGACGCCGCTCCGGCCGTTCGGGCTCGGGTCGCCGCTGGGGCTGGCCGCCCGCCTCGACCTCCCCGTGCTGGTGGCGTGGTGCGTCGGCGCGGCGGCGACCGGGCTGGCGTTCGGGTTCATCGCCAAGATCGCCACCGGGTCGATCCCGGAGTCGATGAGCAGCACGCTGGACAAGTTCGGGGCCCAGGGCTCCTTCGTGGAGCAGTACTTCGGTGTGGCGTTCCTGCTGGCGGCCACGGTGGTGGCCCTGCTGGCGGCCGGGCAGCTGGGTGCGGCGTCGGAGGAGGAGACCACGGGACGGCTGGTCCACCTGCTGGCCGGTCCGGTGCGCCGGGTGAGGTGGTTCGGCGGCCGCCTCGGCCTGGCGGCGGCGGGGATCGTGGTCGCCGGGCTGCTGGCCGGGGTGGGGGCGTGGGCGGGGGCGGCGTCGCAGGGCGTCGACCTGGGCTTCGCGACGCTGGTCGGCGCCGGGCTCAACGTGGTCCCGTCGGCGCTGGTGGCGCTGGGGATCGGTGCGGTGGTGCTGGCCCTGGCGCCGCGGGCGGCAGCGGTCTCGGTCTACGCGGTGGTGATCGGGTCGCTGCTGGTGGACCTGGTCTCGTCGATGGTCGACGGGCTGGCGTGGCTCGGGCGGGTCTCGCTGTTCCACACCATGGCGCTGGCCCCGGCTGATGCGCCCGATCCGGTGACGCTGGCGGTGACCACCGCCGTGGGGGTCGGGCTGTGCCTGGCGGCGACGGGCCTGTTCGCCCACCGCGATGTGGCGCTCGGCTGAACGTTGACATGTGACTAAAGGGTCACGTATTTTGCCGGTGTGGACGAGGTGTTCAAGGCGCTGGCCGATCCGACCCGACGGGACCTGCTCGACGAGCTGTTCCGCCAGGACGGCCAGACGCTGACCGCCCTCGAGGAGCGGTTCGCCATGAGCCGCTTCGGGGTCATGAAGCACCTGAAGGTGCTCGAGGAGGCCGGGCTGGTCGTCACCCGCAAGCGCGGGCGCGAGAAGCTCCACTTCCTCAACCCCGTCCCGATCCGGCTCGTCCACGACCGATGGGTGAGCAAGTACGCCGAACCGTGGGTCGCCGGCCTGAGCGACCTCAAGCAGCGATTGGCGACGACCATGGAGCAGATCTACGAGATCTACATCCGCACCACCCCCGAGCGCCTCTGGGAGGCCATCACCAGCCCGACCGAGCGCACCCGGTTCAACTTCGGCAACACCGTCGAATCGGACTGGACGGTGGGCAGCAGCATCGTGATGGCCAACCCCAAGGCGCCGGGTCCCCTGGGCGACGGCGAGATCCTCGAGATCGACCCGCCGCGCAAGCTGGTGCACACCCTGCGGGCCCTGTGGAGCGACGAGGTCGCGGCCGTGGGACCCACCCGCGTGACCTGGGAGATCGCGCCGGTCCAGGACTCCTGCCACCTGATCGTCACCCACGACCAGCTGCCCGAGGACTGCAACCCGGAGATCTACGGCGGCTGGCCGATGATCCTCTCGGGTCTGAAGACGTGGATCGAGACGGGCGAGGTGCTCACCACGCCCGGCTCGATCATGTACGGCTGATCAGTCCTCGGCGCCGGCCTTGGGCCCGGTGACGATCACCGAGCACGGGGCGTTGCGGACCACGTGGTCCGACACGGACCCGAGCACGGCCCGCTTGAGCCCGCCGTGGCCTCGGGTGCCGA
Source organism: uncultured Acidimicrobiales bacterium (assembly GCA_937926025.1). Classification (GTDB taxonomy): domain Bacteria; phylum Actinomycetota; class Acidimicrobiia; order Acidimicrobiales; family Iamiaceae; genus Aquihabitans. The sequence goes on along the minus strand of CALANQ010000047.1, from coordinate 2,040 downwards.
TGACCACCGCCGCCGCGTTGAGCTCCTCGGCCAGCATGCAGATGACCGTCGCCGGCTCGCCCCGCAGCACCTTCACCTGGGCGTCGGGCAGGGCCAGCTCCTGCTGCACCTGGGCGGCGATGGCGGCCGCATCAGAGCCCGCCTCGGCCTCGAGCTCGTCGAACGCGTCGGGGGACATCACGCCACCGGCCATGCCCGATCCGGTCACCAGGGTCGGGTCGGGCTCGGCCATCACGGTCACGATGACCAGGGGCGTGCCCGGTGCCAGCAGGGCGACGCCAGCGGCCAGCGCCGCCGTGGAGTGGTGGGAGCCGTCGGCGCAGAGCAGCACGGGAGCAGTCATGGCCGCACGGTAACGCGCCGTCCGCTGGCACACTGCCGTCATGGCAACCACGTTGAGCTCCGCCGAGGCCCTGGACTGGGTGTTCGCCCGGCCCCGCACCGCCAAGATCGGCATCGTCACCGCATCGGGTGCGCCGGTCGTGGCCCCCATCTGGGTGGCGCGCGACGGCGACGCCCTGGTGTTCAACACCGGGGCCGACACCGCGAAGGGCCGGGCCGTCGCCCGCGACCCCCGCGTGTCGCTGTGCTTCGACGACGAGACGCCGCCGTTCACCTTCGTCACCATCGCCGGGCGGGCCGAGATCATCGACGACCTCGCCGAGGTCCGGCGCTGGGCCGCCACCATCGGCGGCCGCTACATGGGCGAGGACCAGGCCGAGGCCTACGGCGAGCGCAACGGCGTCCCCGGCGAGCTGCTGGTGCGGGTCACCCCCACCAAGATCACCGCGGTTGCCGACATCGCGGACTGACGGGGTCGATCAGGTCAGGAGCGCTCGGCCCTGCTCGAAGAGGGCCAGGGCGGCCTCCACCGTGGGCACCTCGTGAGCGGGGACCAGGGCGCCGAACGGGGCGTTCCAGAACCGGCCGTCGGGCGCTGGTGGCGACCAGGGCCCGATGTACAGGTAGGGCAGCGGGTGGGCGGCGTCGCCGGGTGAGCCGCCGTAGTTGACCTCGCGGACGGTGGCGGCGATGTCGAAGTGCTCGGGCCACAGCTGGGTCTCGGTCGGCTCGTCCGCGGCGTGCTCCGCCCGGAAGGCGGCGAGGGCGTCGTCGACCAGACCCCACCAGCGGGCGAGGTGGGCTGCGGCCGCCGGATCGATCGCCAGGCGGGCGCTGGGGTCGAGCGGCGTGGTGGGGGTGAACACCTCGGCGGGCGCACCCGCGTCGATCTCGGCCAGCCGGGCGGCGTCGGCCACCGTGGTGAGCGGCGTCCGCTCCGAGCCGCGGTCATCGGAGCGGACCAGGTCGGTCCCGTCGACCGCCAGCGTCTGCAGGCCGTGCCCGCCGGGGAAGGGCGGGGTGGCGAACCCGCCGGGGGCGGCGCGCAGGCCGATGCGGCCGGTGGCCCGGTGGCGGGCGGCGCAGAGCACGTGCTCGGCCACCGCCTGGAGCGAGAGCCGGGTGGCGACGAGCTCGGTCTCGGTGGTCACGGCTCCACGCTACGGCCGGTCAGCCGCCGACCAGCGGGAGCACGTCGGCCTTGACCACCTTGCCCAGGGCGTTGCGGGGGAGCGCGGGCACGAACACGATGCGCTTCGGGCGCTTGTAGGGGGCCAGCTGGGCCCGGGCCAGCTCCAGCAGCGCCTCGGCGTCGGCGTCGGTGCCGGGGCCTTCGACCGCCGCCACCACCTGTTCGCCCCACTCGGGGTGGGGGAGGCCGACGACGGCGGCGTCGGCCACCGCGGGGTGGGAGCGGAGCACGTCCTCCACCTCGCGGGGGTAGACGTTGTAGCCGCCCGAGATGATGAGCTCCTTGCGGCGGCCGACGATGCGGACGTAGCCGTCGGCGCTCAGCGAGCCGACATCGCCCGTGGCGAACCAGCCGTCGTGCAGGCACTCGGCCGTGGCGTCGGGGCGCTGCCAGTAGCCCTCGAACACGTTCGGCCCCCGCACCTCGATCTCGTCGGTGCCGGGAGCGAGGCGGAGCAGATCGGAAGAGCACACGTCTGAACTCCAGTCACTTAGGCATCTCGTATG
>CALANQ010000046.1 GCA_937926025.1 uncultured Acidimicrobiales bacterium | reverse complement strand
CCTTCCTGGTGGTCTCCACCCTGGAGGCCGCGCCGCTCCACGAGGCCGAGTTCTTCATCGACGCGCTCGACGAGCGCAAGCTCCACCTCGGGGCGCTCGTGCTCAACAAGGTGCTGCCGTCGTACCTGCGCCGCACCGCCACCACCGGCGTCGCCAAGCGGCTCTGCTCCGATGCCGACCGCCTGGCCCAGGTGGTGGGCGACGCCGGCGACCCGGCCGACACGGCCCGGGTCCTCGGCACCATCGGCGAGAGCTTCCTCAACTACCAGGTGGTGGCCAAGCGGGAGGCCGAGCAACGGGCCAGCCTGGCCCGCACCCCCGACGTGGTCGCCGCCGTCCCGTACTTCGACGCCGACATCCACGACCTCTCCGGCCTGCTCCAGCTCGGCGACCAGATCTGGCGCTGATCCCCTGCGGCGGTAGGGTCGACGCCAACGGCGGGAGGGGACCCGCCGGGAAGGGGAACTGCTGATGCGCCGTCCAACCGGTCGGATCCTGGTGGTGCTGATCGCCGCCACCGCCCTCGTCGCGCTGGCCGGCTGCACGCCGAAGCCCGAGCCGATCCGCTACGACGGCGACACCGGGGTCTCCACCTCGAAGGCCGAGTGGCGCGTCGCCGCCGTCACCATCAGCAAGGGCCCCGGCATCGAGGTGCGCTTCCGGAACTGCTCGACGGTGGTCATCTCCGCCGCGTCCCTGAGCAGCGACCAGCAGGCCCACCTGCGCCCCGTCGCCCACGTCACCGACTCCAAGGGCAAGGTGATCTTCTCCAACGCCAGCCCCATCAGCGAGGTGCGGCCGGCAGGCTCGCAGGTCATCGACACCACCACCGCGGACACCGACGACCTGCAGCGCATCATCATCCCGCCCTCGGCGGCCACGGGCGCCATCAAGGTGGGGCCGACCTGCACCACGTACCAGGGCTACGGCTCCGGACCCGCCTACGGCGGTTCACGCCCTGCACCACCAGCACGCGCAGCTGCGCCACCCGCACCGCCGGCACGGGCACCTTCCGCAGCTGACCGGCGGACCGGCGGCCGGTCAGGACCGCTTGGCGGCGCGGCGCTGCTTGAGCCGGGCCAGCGCCCAGGAGATCGGGAACACGATCAGGGCACCCAGGCCCACCACGGCGACCGTGTTCTGCATGCCCGCAGAGTTGGCCAGCTCGATGTTGCCGAGATCCTGGGCGACCGGGTCCTCGCCGGGGCGCAGCGGCTCCGCCGGGCGGTCGGGTCCCGGGTCGGTGGTGTCGTCGGTCATGTCGTCTCCCTCTGCTCGGTGAGCTCCGTCGGCGGGATGGCGTAGGTGCAGGTGCTGTGGGCGACCAGCTGGTCGTCCTGGGTCGAGTGGATGCGGATGCTCACCACCGCCTGGCGACGGCCCAGCTTCAACAGCTCGCCGGTGGCCCGGAGGTCCGCTGGGGGCGGCTT
>CALANQ010000045.1 GCA_937926025.1 uncultured Acidimicrobiales bacterium | reverse complement strand
TTGATGTCCTTGTCGGGGTTCTCCGACTCCAGGTGCAGCCGCTGGGCGCACAGCAGGTTGGCGATCGTGTCGTCGATCGGCGTGCCCAGGAAGATGATGTGCTCCTTGAGGAGCTTGGAGTAGAGGTCGAAGGCCCGCTCGCCCCGGTTGGTCTGCTCGACCACCGTCGGGACGAGGTAGTTCTGGCCCCGCAGGCCGGTGTGCAGGCTCTGCACCGCCAGGCGCTCGGCCAGTTCGTCGTGGGCGGGGGGCTTGGTCACTCGTCCTCCGTGCTGGCCTCGGGAGCGTCGTCCTCGGGACCGTCGTCTTCGCTGGGCTCGGGCTCGACCGTGAGGTCGGCTCGATCGATGGTGTTGCCACCCTCATCGACGAGCTCGACGTGCTCGGTGAGCCATTCGAGCGCCTTGCGGGTACGCAGATCGGAGCGTACCGCCGCGACCTGGCCGTTGCGTTCGAGTTGCTTGCGAACCTGGGCGGCCTTCTGCCCGACCCGCTCGGCCACGGCCTCGTACTCGGCCTCGAGCTCGTCGTCGTCGACCTCGATCTCCTCGGCGAGGGCGACCGCCCGCAGCGCGAGGTCGACCTTGACGCCCTGAGCAGCGGATTCGCGCAGCTCGGCGACGAACGCCTCCTGGTCCTGACCGGTCTGGGCGAGGTACTGCTCGATGCCGATGCCCTGGGCCTCGAGGCGCATGCCGAGGTCCTGGAGGCGGTTCTGCATCTCCTGGTTGACGAGGGCGTCGGGGATCTCGTCGTCGACGAGCTCCGAGAGGGCCTCGGCCGTCTTCTGCTGCACGGCCATGGTGGCCTGCATCTTCTTGACGACGCCGAAGCGCTTCACCAGGTCGGCGCGCAGCTCGTCGATGGTCTCGAACTCCGAGGCCTCGGCGGCGAAGGCGTCGTCGGCCTCGGGAAGGACCTTCTCCTTGACGGCCTTGACCTCGACCCGGAAGTCGACCGGGTCCTCGTCGGGCATGGGGTGGTCTGCGGTGAACTCCAGCACGGCACCCACCTTGGAGCCGGCGAGCTGCTCGTCGAGCTCGGGGACGATGGTGCCGGCGCCGACCTCGTAGAGGTAGTCCTCGGCGGTGAGGCCGTCCATGGCCTCCCCCTCGCGGGAGCCGGCGATGTCGATGGTGACGTTGTCGCCGGTCTGGGCCGGACGCTCCACGTCCTGCAGCTCGGCGAAGCTCTCGCGCAGGCGGTCGATGCGGGCGTCGATCTCCTCGTCGTCCACGTTGGGCGACGGGATGGTGACCCGCAGCCCGTCGTAGCCGCCGACGGTGACGACGGGGCGGACCTCGACGGTGGCCTCGAAGGCCACGTCGCCGCTCTCCTGGCCGGCGGTGATCTCCCATTCGGGCTGCGCGATCACATCGACGTCGTGCTCTTCGACGGCCTCGATGTAGTACTTCGGCAGCGCCTGCTCGAACGCCTCGCCGCGGGCGGCTTCGAGCCCGATGCGGGCCTCGAGCACCTTGCGGGGCGCCTTGCCGGGCCGGAACCCGGGGAGCCGGACCTCGCGGGCGATGCGCTTGAACGCCTCGTCGATGTCGGTTTCGAACTCTGCCTCATCGACCGCGATGGACAGCTTGACCTTGTTGCCCTCGAGGGCTTCGACCGTTGACTTCATCAGGCGAGAGAGCCTATCGGGGGTCGGTGACACCCCCCGAATGCGTGACCCCGACAGCTCCGTCCGGACGGTGGTCGGGCGGCGCGACCTCGGCTGCGGAGCGGGCATGCTCACGGGGTGGGCGAGCAGCGGGCTGCGGACGAGGTGGTGGACGAGATCGTCGGGGCCTTGCGCGCCGCCGCCGATGCGGAGCGGGCCGTGCAGGAACGGGCGTACCTGAAGAGCAGCCTCGTGCACTGGGGCGTGCGGGTCCCCGAGACCCGGGCGATCGTGAAGCGGGCCCTGCCCCGCCGGCCGGCGCCGTCGCACGATCTGGTCCTCGCCGTCGCCCTGGCGCTGTGGGCCGAGCCGGTGCACGAGCGACGCGTGGCGGCGTGCCACGTCCTCGAGCAGCACGAGGCCGTGCTCGGTGCCGGCGACCTGCCCGCGCTCGAACGGCTGCTGCGCGAGGCGCGCACCTGGGCGCTGGTGGACGTGATCGCCCCGAACGTGGTGGGCCCGCTTCACGACCGGGATCCGGCGGCCGTCGGGCCGGTCCTCGACGCCTGGAACGCCGATGAGGACTTCTGGGTGCGGCGGGCGTCGCTGCTCGCCCTGCTGGTCCCGCTCCGCGACGGCGGCGGCGACTGGGACCGCTTCACGCGCTACGCCGACGCCTGCTGGAGCGAGACCGAGTTCTTCATCCGCAAGGCCATCGGCTGGATCCTCCGCGACACCGGCAAGCGCCGTCCTGACCTGGTCTTCACCTGGCTCCTCCCGCGGGCCGCCACCGCCAGCGGGGTGACCATCCGCGAGGCCGTGAAGCCGCTCCGCGCCGAGCAGCGAGCAGCGATCGAGGCCACCCGCCGCGGCTGACCCGAGCCGCCGCGCTCGCCATGGCGGTGTCCGCCGTACGGTGACGGGCCGGTACGGTCGTTCTCGATGTCTCCCCTTGCCGGCCTCGTGTTCTCCGCCGCGCTCCTGCTCGGGGCGGCGGGCGTCGGCAAGGCCGCAGCTCCCGGGGCGACCCGCATCGCGCTGCGCTCCGCGGGGCTGCCGGCCACGCCGCTCGCAGCTCGGGGGCTTGGGGTCGCGGAGGTGCTCATCGCGCTGGCGGCGCTGGTCGTGGGCGGGCCCGTCGCGACCAGCCTGGTGGCCGTGAGCTACCTCGGGTTCGCGTGGTTCGCCCGGCGGCTCGACGCCCAGACCCGGGGGTCTGCACCGTGCGGGTGCTTCGGCGCCTCCAGTGCTCCCGTCGGGACGCTGCACGTGGTGCTCAACCTGCTGATCGCCGTCGGCGTCGGCGTCGCCGCCCTCGACGCGCCGGGTCCCGTCTGGGACGCCGCGTCGGACACCCCGTGGGCGGGCGTGCCGTTCGTCGGCCTGGTCCTGCTGCTGACCTGGATGCTGTACGTGGCGCTGACCGCGCTGCCCGAGGCGCTGGCCGCCGCCCGCGCCCCCGCCCCCGTCACCACGCCGTCGAACGCTCCCGGAGCCGCCTCGTGACCGCTGTCGTCGTCCTCCTCGGCCTGGTCGTGGCCGTGCTCACCCTCCTCGTGGTGGGCATGCTGCGCAGCCACGCGGAGATCCTCAAGCGCCTGCACCAGCTCGGCGCCGGCCTCGATCCCGACGGCCCGAGCCAGCCGGCCAGCCCCGCTCCCACGCCGGTGACGTCCCGCGAGGACTTCCAGGTGATGCCGCAGGTCCCCGCGCCGCCCGACCGGGAGGAGTTCGGCGGCGCCGCGGACCTGGTGGGGGTGAGCCCGGGCGGCAACGAGGCGCTGTCGGTGCGCATCACGGGCGTGGAGCACGACACGATCGTCGCCTTCCTCTCCAGCGGCTGCATCACCTGCCAGAAGTTCTGGGACGCGTTCGCCAAGCCCCGCAAGCTGAAGCTGCCCAGCGGCACCCGGCTGGTCATCGTGACCAAGGGCGTCGACGGCGAGAGCCCGTCGTCGGTGGCGTCGCTGGCTCCCGGCGGGTTCCCCACGGTGATGACCACCCAGGCGTTCACCGACTACGACGTGCCCGGCTCGCCGTACTTCGTCTACGTCCACGGCCCCTCGGGCCGGGTGCGGGGCGAGGGCACCGGGCCCGACTGGGACCAGGTGTCGTCGCTGCTGTCGCAGGCCACGGTCGATGCGGGGCTGGTGACCTCGCTCGACGGCCAGCAGGTGGCGAAGCCCGACGCCGACGCCGAGCGCGAGGCCCGCATCGACCGGGAGCTCTACGCCGCCGGCGTCGCCCCCGGTGACGCGAGCCTGTACTCGGTCGAGGCCTCCGGCCCGGTGGACCACGAGCACGACCACGACCACGACCACGACCACGACCACGACCACGACCACGACCACGACGATCACGACGACCACGACCCCCCGGCGTGACCTGCGAGATGTCCGAGTTGACGGAGCCGTGCCCCCGCAGGCCCGCCTCGTCCGCGAAGATGGTCCCCTCATGAAGCTGCAATCGCACGGCATCGAGACGGACCTGCCGCCCGGGTGGGAGGGGCGCATCGGCCTCCGGACCACCCCCTCCGCCGACACCCGGTCGATCGGTGACGCCAGCGAGGTCCCGCACCCCATCGTCCACCTCGCCAACTTCGCCCTGCCGGAGCAGCGGGGGGACTTCGGGTCCGGGGCGGTCGACCTGATGGGCGCCGACGACGTGCTGGTGGTGCTGTTCGAGTACGGCCCGGAGTGCGCCAACACGGCGCTGTTCCAGCGCCAGGGCATCCCCGCCAACCTGACGCCGTCGATGTTCTCCAGCTCGGCGCTGCAGCGGACCCTGCCCGGCCAGGCCGGCTGCCAGATCTTCTTCACGGAGAACGGGCGGGCGTTCTGCTCGTACACCGTGCTGGGCCGCCAGTCCTCGGCCCGCCGCGTGCTCCCCCAGGCCAACGACACCCTCTCCCGAACGAGGATCGCTCCCCGATGACCGTCGCGCTCCCCAGCCGCCGCACCCGCCGAGGCGCTCCCGCCGAGGTGCTCGACCTCGCCGAGCACGGGATCCACCGGGATCCGGTGAACCACGACCCGCTCGGCTCGGCCACGTTCAGCCAGCGCTTGGTCCACCGGGCCGCCGGGCTCTTCTCCAAGGGCACCACCCGCCGATCGTTCCTGACCCGCACCGCGGTGCTGGGGTCGGCGCTGGCCGTCGGACCCATCGACTTCATCCTGAAGCCGGGGTCGGCCTACGCCTACACGTGCGGCACCTGCTCCGACGGCTGGACGGCCTTCTGCTGCACCATCAACAGCGGCCGCAACAGCTGCCCGCCCAACAGCTTCGTCGCCGGCTGGTGGAAGGCGGACAACGCGGCGTACTGCTGCGGCGACGCCCGCTACATCATCGACTGCAACGCCGCCTGCCCCACGCAGTGCGCCTGCCGCTGCGCAGGCGGGTCGTGCGACGGCCGCCGCACCTGCTGCAACCAGTTCCGGTACGGCCAGTGCCACACCGAGATCGCCTGCTACGGGCCCGTCGTCTGCCGCGTCGCCACCTGCACCCCGCCGTGGCAGTACGACCCGAGCTGCACCACCTCCAGCGCCACCGACAATAAGACGGTCAACCACGGCGCCCCCTGCCTCACCACCGACTGCGGCCAGGCCAACACCCCCATCGCAAAGAAGTACGCGGCGCTCGGCGGCGCCAACGGCTTCCTCGGCAAGGTGACCTCGCCTGAGAAGGCCAACTCAGACCGCCGGGGCAAGGTGGCCCGTTACGAGGGCGGCAACATCTACTGGACCTCCACCACGGGCGCCCACGAGGTCCACGGTGCGATCCTCACCGAGTTCGGCAAGCAGGCGGGGGTGAACGGCGTCCTCAAGTACCCCACCTCGGACACCCGGACGTCGTCGGACAACAAGTCCCGCTACAGCAACTTCGAGAACGGCCGCATCTACTACCGCGGCAGCGCGGGGACGTTCACGGTGCCGAAGCCGTACTTCGCCAAGCACGAGGCCATCGGCGGCATCCACGGCATCCTCGGCTACCCCACCAGCTCGGTCCGCACCTCCAAGGACCAGAAGTCCCGCTACCAGAACTACGCCGGCGGCCGCATCTACGTGCAGGGCAGCCGGGTCGTGGAGATCCACGGGTCGGTGTTCACCAAGCACGAGGCGCTCCAGGGCGTGTACGGCCCCCTCGGTTACCCCATCACGGACCTCGGTCCCGCCGGCGACAACCGGGGCAAGGGCCAGTGGTTCGAGAAGGGCTTCATCTGGTACCAGGCGTCCATCGGCTCGTTCGGCCTGTGGGGCAAGATCAACGACCGCCACCTGGCCAACGGGCACGTGAAGGGCTACCTGAAGTACCCCACGTCGGAGCCCACGCCCGTCGGCGACGGCCGGGGCACCTTCGCCACCTTCGAGCGCGGCCACATCTACTGCAGCACCACCACCGACGGGTTCGAGGTGCACGGCGCGGTCCTCGATGCCTACCTGGACACCTACGGGGGCCCCACCGGCACCCTGGGCTACCCGCTGTCGGAGCTGGACCCGGCCGGCACCAGCGGCGGACGCTTCCAGCGGTTCGAGGGCGGCAAGCTCCGGTTCAACGCCAACGGCACCGTCACCCTGGTGCCCTGACCGCACCCAAACCGGTTCCCCCGCCGGCACGGTCGGCCAGTACGGTTGGCCGCCTCGCGGATGTA
>CALANQ010000044.1 GCA_937926025.1 uncultured Acidimicrobiales bacterium | reverse complement strand
CCGTGAGGGTGGCCGTACCGTCGGCGCCGGCCGCGTCACCAAGATCATCAAGTAGCACGCCGCCGGGCTCGACCCGGTCCCAACGCTTGCCGGAAGGGCGCCCCTCGGGGCGCCCTTCCCCGTTTTCGTCCGCTGGGGGAGTGGGGTCGGCCGGTGGGATCGGGGTGGGACCCGGTCAGCCGGCGAGGGGAAGGCGGCCCTTGCGGCCGCGGGTGACCAGCACGATGGCGGCGCCGGCCCCCGCCGCGGTGGCGGCCGCGGCGATGCCCCCGATGTAGGCGACCTTGCGCCCGGTGAGCGCGGCGCGGACCGCCCGGCGCTCGCCCGCCGCCTCGAGGTGGGCGATGACGTCGGTGACCAGGCCCACCGGCTCCGACGCGGTGACGGACCGGAGGCCGTGCATCGCCCGCAGCAGCTTGCGGTACTGGGCCAGCTCGGCCTGGCAGCGCAGGCAGCGCTCGACGTGGCGCCGATCGGCCCGGTCGAGCGCGGCGGTGCCGTCGACCACCCCGGGGAGGACGTCGGCCAGGGCCTCGCAGGAGGCGTGGAGCGGGGTGGCTCGCTCCCGGAGGCGATCAGACCGCATGGGCGTGCTCCTCCGGATCGAGCCGACCGGCCTCGCCGGCCAGCGGGAACACCTGGGTGCGGAGCCGGCGCCGGGCCCGGTGCAGCCGCACCTTGGCCGCCGACTCCGAGATGCCGAGCTCATCGGCGATCTCGGCGTGGCTCAGGTCGTAGATGTCGCGCAGCACCACCACCGCCCGCAGGCGGGGCGGGAGCTGGGCGATGGCCGCCTCGAGCTGGTGGCGCAGCAGGGCGCCGTCGGCGGCCACCTGCGGATCGTGTTCGGGCTTGACGTCGGCCACGTCCACCTCCTCGTCGAGCTCGTCGTGCCGGTGCCGCCGCCGCCGCCCGAGATGGGTGGAGGCGCAGTTGGCGGTGATGCGGTAGAGCCAGGTGGTGAACTGGGCGTCGCCCCGGAAGGTGCCCAGGGAGCGGTAGGCCCGCAGGTAGGCGTCCTGCACCACGTCGCGGGCGTCGTCGTCGTCGGAGACCAGGCGGCGCGCCAGCGTGTACGTGTCGGCGCTGGTCCGCCGGACGATCTCCTCGAACGACGCGCTGTCGCCGGCCTGGGCGGCCGCGACCAGCTCGTCGAGCGAGGCGGTGGGAGGGTGGATCGGGGGGTGGACCAGCCGCATCGGGGAATCGGACCCGGCATCATCCGCCGGCGTTACGCGGTCCGCTCCGGGGTCCGGCGGTGGCTGATCGGCGGCATCCACCCCGTCAGCCTGGCACGGACCGGCGGGCGACCCACCGTCCGCGGGCCGCGAAACCCGAATTGGCCCCTTCCCTGGCGCGGCGTAAGGTGGTCAGCCGAGCAAGAACCCCCAAGGGCAGTAGCTCAATTGGTAGAGCACCGGTCTCCAAAACCGGCGGTTGCGGGTTCGAGTCCCTCCTGCCCTGCTTTTCACATTCCCGATCCCCGACGCGCCGAGGCCCACCGATGGCGATGAACCGAGAGCACAAGCGGCTGCTGCAGAAGCAGGGTCAGCTTGACGCGGAAGGCAACCAGAAGGCCGAGCGCCGCAAGGCGCCGTCGCCCACCGCTCCCAAGGAGCCCCGCACCAAGCCCCGCCAGTTCGTGCGCGAGGTCAACGCGGAGCTCCGCAAGGTGGCCTGGCCCACCCGCAAGGAGACGCTGAGCCTCTCGGCCATCGTCCTCGTCTTCCTCATCTTCATGACGGCGCTCATCGCGCTGTTCGACTACAGCTTCTCCGAAGCCGTCCTGTGGATCATCAACCAGTAACGGTGCCGAACCCATGAGCCTCGACAACACTGACCTCCCCACCGAAGACGCCACCGAGTCCGTCGACGCCGTCGACGAGGCCGTGGCGCCCGAGGCGGAGCCGACCGGCGACGAGGCGGCCGCCGCCGCCACCGACGCCGCGGCGGAGGCCCCGCCCGCCATCGACCCCGAGACCGGCGAGATCCTCGAGGCCGCGCCCGTCGCCGTCGATGCCGAGGAGCTCATCGCCGAGCCCGCGCCGGTGGCCGACAACCCGGCCAACCGGCCCGGCAAGTGGTACGTGGTCCACACCCAGTCGGGCTACGAGAAGAAGGTCAAGCAGAACCTCGAGGCCCGCACCTCGTCCATGAACATGGAAGGCCGCATCCACGAGGTGGTCATCCCCATGGAGGAGGGGACCGAGTTCAAGAACGGCAAGAAGGTCATCGTCCAGAAGAAGATGTTCCCCGGCTACCTGCTGGTGCGCTGCTTCCTCGACGACGACTCCTGGTACGTGATCCGCAACACCCCCGGCGTCACCGGGTTCGTGGGCCAGGGCACCAAGCCCTCGCCGCTGCGGCGCAAGGAGGTCGAGACCTTCCTGACGGTGCCCGAGGGCGGCGACACCGCCGCACCCACCGGCACCGGCGCCCGTCCCGCCCGTCCCCGCCTCGAGTGGGAGATCAGCGAGACCGTCCGGGTCAAGGAAGGCCCCTTCGCCGACTTCAGCGGCGAGATCGTCGAGATCGACGAGGACAAGCTCAAGGTCAAGGTGCTGGTCAACATCTTCGGCCGGGAGACCCCGGTCGAGCTGGACTTCAGCCAAATCGCCAAGCTCTAGGCCGCGCGCCTAGGCTTGCCCGTCACCGAGATTCGCTAGGAGCACTGAGCCACCATGGCCAAGAAGAAGGTCAAGGCCGTCGTCAAGATCCAGATCCCCGCTGGACAGGCCACCCCCGCGCCGCCCGTCGGCACCGCCCTCGGCCCGCACGGCGTGGCCATCATGGACTTCTGCAAGGCGTACAACGCCCAGACCGAAGCCAACCGCGGGCAGATCATCCCGGTCGAGATCACGATCTTCGAGGACCGGACGTTCACGTTCATCACCAAGACCCCGCCGGCGTCGCGGATGCTGCTGGAGGCCGCCGGTGTGGCCAAGGCCTCGTCCAACCCCGGCAAGGAGCCCGGCGGCACCGTCACCGCGGCCCAGGTCGAGGAGATCGCCAAGGTCAAGCTGCCCGACCTGAACGCCAACGACCTCGACGCCGCCAAGAAGATCGTCGAGGGCACCGCCCGCTCGATGGGCATCTCCGTCAACTGACGGCTTGAACTCGCCTCCGGCCAACCGGTCGGCGGCACCACCCACGGCTCGACCGGGACGACCTCGCCCGGCGGCCACGACCCCTGAGGGAGCCAACCATGGCGCAAGGCAAGAAGTACTCCGACGCGATCAAGCGCTACGACACCGACGCCCTCCACGGCGTCAGCGAGGCGCTGGGCCACGTGAAGGCCCTGGCCCCGGCCAAGTTCGACGAGACCGTCGAGCTGGTCGTGCGGCTCGGCGTCGACCCCCGCAAGGCGGACCAGATGGTCCGCGGCACGGTGGCCCTGCCCGCCGGCACCGGCAAGGACGTCCGCATCGCCGTGTTCGCCCAGGGCGACGCCGCTGCGGCCGCCCGTGAGGCCGGCGCCGACTTCGTGGGCGCCGACGACCTCGCCGCCGAGGTCGAGGGCGGCATGCTCGACTTCGACCTGGCCATCGCCACCCCCGACCAGATGCCCGTCGTCGGCCGCCTCGGCCGGGTGCTCGGCCCCCGTGGCCTCATGCCCAACCCCAAGACCGGCACGGTGACCACCGATGTCGCCAAGGCCGTCGAGGAGTTCAAGGGCGGCAAGGTCGAGTACCGCACCGACCGCTACGGCAACGTCCATGTGCCGCTCGGCAAGGTGAGCTTCACCCCCGAGGCGCTCGAGGACAACTTCCGGGCCGTCCTCGACGAGCTCCAGCGGGCCAAGCCGGCGTCGGCCAAGGGCCGTTACCTGAAGAAGATCTCGGTCAGCTCCACCATGGGCCCCGGCATCAAGATCGACAGCGGCCGCCTCAAGCCCGAGACCGCCGTCTAGCCGTTCCGTTTCGCCACGTCTGGGGGCCACCCGCTACGGTGGCCCCCGCACAAGCTGCAGTACGCCGAAGACCTCCGGTGCGCCCTCGGGCGCTGAAAGGGCCCCCGGGCCCGCCAGATGAGGCGGACGAATCAACGCAATCCGATCTCGTCTGTCTCCTGGGTGTTCGCTGCTGCGGACACCCAGTTCGCATTCCGGGGCCGCCTGGCGCCGGATCCACCAGAGACAGATGAGAGGAGGTGCCCATGGAGAACCCGAGGCCGGAAAAGGTCGCCGTGGTCGACGAGGTCCGAGCCAAGCTCGAAGAGTCGAGCGCGGCCGTGCTCACCGAATACCGGGGGCTCAACGTGTCGGCGACAGCCGATCTCCGTCGTGCGCTGCGCGACGCGGGAGGCGAGTACAAGATCTACAAGAACACCCTGGTGCGGATCGCCGCCCGGGAGATGGGCTTGGAGCTCGATGACCTGCTGACCGGGCCCACCGCCATCGCCTTCGTCACCGGGGACGCCGTCGGCGTCGCCAAGGCGCTCCAGGACTTCGCCAAGACCAACCCGGCCCTCGTGGTCAAGGGCGGTCTGCTCGGCGATCAGGTCCTGAGCGACAAGGACGTCAAGGCGCTCGCCGATCTGGAGCCCCGCGAGGTGCTCCTGGCCAAGTTCGCCGGGCTGCTCGCTGCGCCCCTGCAGAACATGGCGAACCTCCTCGAGGCCCTGCCGCGGAACTTCGCGTACGGCCTCAAGGCCCTCATCGACCAGGGCGGCGCACCCGGCGCCCCGGCCGATGCCCCGGCTCCGGCTGCGGACGAGGCCCCTGCGGCCGAGCCCGAGGCTGAGGCCGCTGCTCCCGAGGCGGAGGCTGAGGCCCCCGCCGACGAGACCCCTGCACCGGCCGAGGCCGAGGCAACCGACACCGACACCGATCAGGCCGAGGAGTCGGCCGACACCGAAAGCGAGAGCTGAACCATGGCTACCCAAGAAGAGATCCTCGATTCCATCGCCAACCTGTCCGTCCTCGAGCTCTCCGAGCTGCTGAAGGCGTTCGAGGAGAAGTTCGGCGTGTCCGCCGCTGCTCCCGCCGCCGTGGCCGTCCCTTCCGCCCCCGGTGGCGGCGGTGGCGATGCTGCTGCCGAGGAGCAGGACGAGTTCGACGTGATCCTCACCGCCGCTGGCGAGAAGAAGATCAACGTCATCAAGGAGGTGCGCACCCTTACCAACCTCGGCCTCAAGGAGGCCAAGGAGCTGGTCGACGGTGCCCCCTCGCCGATCCTGGAGAAGGCTTCCAAGGAAGACGCCCAGAAGGCCAAGGAGGCCCTCGAGGGCGCCGGCGCCACCGTCGAGCTCAAGTAGCACCGGGCGGGACCGCCCGCTCGAGCGTTGTGACCGCAGCCGCTGCCTCCGGGCAGCGGCTGCGGCGCGTCTGGGCTGCCCCGCCGGGCTGTGGGAGCATGCGCCGATGGGTGATGGGGACGACGGCAGCACCCGGTCGTCCCGGTGGACCGGTGCGCTCGACCTCCAGCGGGGCTGGATCCCGCTGGCGGCCCTGGTCGTGGCGGTCTGCCTGCCGATCCTGCTGGCGGGCGCCCACCGCCGATGCCGCCACCATCGTCACCCGGGCCTACGACATGTGGAGCCCGCAACGTCCGCTGGTGGGGCAGTTCTCCCTGGCCGGGACGTCGGGCACCGAGCAGGTGTTCAGCCCGGGACCGCTGCTCTACGTGGTGCTCGCCCCGGCGGCGCGGTTCGGGCCGGCCTGGACCCTGCCGGCCACGATGGGCCTGCTCGCCTCGGCGTGCTTCGCGCTGACCCTGCACGTCGCCCGGCGGATCGGCGGTTGGTGGTTCGCGGTGGTGGTGGCCGTCGGGCTGGTCGGCACCATCCGGGCCAGCGACGCGGCGACCTTCGTGGAGGTGTGGAACCCCTGGGCCGGGCTGGCCCCCTTCGCGGCCCTGATCTTCGTCTGCTGGCTGATCGCGCTCGGCAACCGCCGGTGGCTCGCGCTTGCCGTGGTCCTGGCCTCCTTCCTGGTCCAGGCCCACCTCACGTACCTTCCGCCCTCGCTGGTGCTGCTGGCCATCGCCCTGGTGGCGGGCTGGTGGCCAGGCGTGCCCGAGGTGGACGAGGACGCCCGGCCGGTGGTGGAGCCGCCGGGCCGCGTGCAGCCGGTGGTGACCGCTGCGGTCGCCGGGCTGGTCTGCTGGTCGCTGCCGATCTACCAGCAGCTCACCAACGACCCGGGCAACCTGACCCTGGTGCGCGAGGCGGCCAGCGCGGAGAACGAGACCTTCGGCGCGGGCGTGGCCGTGAACGTGTGGTGGCGAGCGGTCGGCGTGCCGCCGGCGTTCGTCCGCAC
>CALANQ010000043.1 GCA_937926025.1 uncultured Acidimicrobiales bacterium | reverse complement strand
CCCCGGCGTCGGGCTCGCCGAGGTCGCCGGTGTGCAGCCAGCCGTCGGCCAGCGCCGCCGCGGGGGCCTCCGGGTTCCGCCAGTAGCCGGACATGGAGGCGTCCGAGCGGATCCACACCGCACCGACCTCGCCGTGCGGGACGGGCAGGTCGTCGGCCCCGCGCACCTGGATGCCGATGCCCGGTCGCGGTCGCCCCACGGTGAACAGCGCCTCGTGGTCGGGTGCGTCGGGGGCGGTCCCGGTGCCGACGCCGCCCGTCTCCGTCGACGACCAGCGGATCGAGTACGCCGCACCGAACCGGCGGCGAGCCTCCTGCACCAGCGCCGGCGGCGACGCGGCACCGCCCATGACCAGCAGCCGCACGTGCGACAGGTCCCGTCGGTCGAAGTCCGGATCCCGCAGCAGCAGCGCCACCTGCGGCGCCACGCCGCCGATCGTCTCGATGCGCTCCCGGGCCACCAGGTCCAGCACGTCGGCCGCCCGCCACCGGGCCAGCAGGTGGGTGGTGGTCCCCATGCGCAGGTACCACGGCAGCTTGGTGGTGAAGCCGACGTGGGCGAACTGCGTCGACCCGTACTGCGGGATGAGGCGGTCCGTGAACCACGCTCCCTTCGGGACACCCGTGGTGCCCGAGGTGAACACGATGGCCACCGGTCGGTCCGGGTCCGGCGGCAGCGGGTCGGGCGTGGCGCCGCGGACGGCGAGCTGGTCGACGTCGTCCTCGGCGCTCAGCACGACGGCGGGCTCGACCCGGTCCAGGCAGGCGGCCTGCTCGATCGAGGTCAGCCTCGGGTTCACGCCGGCGGTGGCGGCCCCGACCTTGGCGGCGGCCAGGTAGGCCACCACCCACGAGGTGACCGACGGGAGGGTGAGCGCCACCACGTCGCCCTCACCGACCCCTCGGCGCTGGAGACCGGCCGCCACCTCGTCGCTGCGACGGTGGAGGTCCGCGTAGCTGGTGGCGGTGCCGTCGGGGTCGACGAAGGCCGGTCGATCACCGAACCGGTCGGCCGCCCACGCAGCGGTGGCCGGCAGGAACGGCGCAACGGTCGGGTCCGGCGGCGCGGAATCGGGCACGGCTCGTGACCCTAGCGAGGCGCTCCCGGTGATCGTTGGGTCATCGCCGACCGCTCGGCCCGGACCGGACCGGCCCCCACGGCTCCGAACTTCGTAGGCGAGCGCCCCCGTACGGTCGTCCTGGCCTACGAAGTTCCGATCGGTCGGGCGGCAGTCGGCGGGTCAGCCGCTGGGGATGGTGGTGCCGGTGGTGGTCGTGGTGTCGGCCGAGGGGTTGCCGGGGTTGCCGCCGTCGGGCGAGCGGCCGCCGCAGGCGCCGAGCCCGGCGAGGCTGGCGGTGAGGGCGATCACGGCGATGGCGGTGCGGGTGCGGCGGCGCATGGGCGGATCCTCCAGACGGAACCCACCCATCCTGCCCCACGCCACCCGAGCGCCGGCAGCCGGGTCGCCCGGGTTCTCGTTGCACGCGCGACCGTCCTGGGGTCGTCTCTGCAACACGTTGGAGTGGGAGCGAGCGGGGTGATCGGGGTGTCGAGGTCCGGAACCCGCTGACGAGGTTGGCGGCGGCCCGGCATGATGGGCGGCCCATGACGTCGACCGACCCGCTCCGTCCGCTGGCGACGCGCCGGTCGCCCGTCGCGCTCACGGCGGATCAGGCACGGCGGATCGCGCTGGGGGCGCAGGGGTTCGCCGAGCCGACGCCGAAGGGCACGGTGGACCGGCGGCACGGGCGCAAGGTGCTGGACCGGGTCGGGCTCATCCAGATCGACTCGGTGAACGTGGTGGTGCGCTCGCAGGAGCTGCCGATGTTCGCCCGCCTCGGCGACCACCGCCGGGACCTGATCCCGATGATGACCAAGGGCGGCGACCTCTTCGAGTACTGGGCCCACGAGGCGTCGCACCTGCCCGTCGGCCTGCAGCCGCTCCTGCGCTGGCGGATGGACGACGCCCGAGAGGGCCGGGGCACGTGGAAGGGCGTGGCGGCGATCCGCCACGAGGAACCCGACCTGGTGCGATCCGTCCTCGACCAGGTCCGTGCGCGCGGCCCGGTCACCACGTCGATGATCGAGGGAGGCGGCGACCGGAGCGAAGGCATGTGGGGGTGGAGCCCCGGCAAGCGGGCCCTGGAGTACCTGTTCTGGAGCGGCGAGATCACCGCCCGCCGCGGCCCGAACTTCGAGCGTTGGTACGACCTGCCCGAGCGGATGCTGCCCGCGTCCGTGGTGGAGGCGCCGACCCCATCGCCGGCCGATGCCAAGAAGGAGCTGCTGGTCATCGGTGCCCGGTCGCACGGGGTGGGCACGGCCCGGGACCTGGCCGACTACTTCCGGCTCAACATCCCCGAGTCCCGCCCGCTGCTCGACGAGCTGGTCGACGAAGGCCGCCTGCTCCCCGCCGAGGTCACCGGCTGGAAGGACAAGGCGTACCTCCATCCCGACGCCCGACGGCCCAACAACCCGAGGGGCCGGGCGCTGCTGTCGCCGTTCGACTCGCTGGTGTGGGAGCGGGACCGCACCGAGCGCATCTGGGGCTTCCGGTACCGCATCGAGATCTACGTCCCGAAGCCGAAACGGATCCACGGCTACTACGTGCTGCCGTTCCTGCTCGACGGCCGGCTCGTCGCCCGGGTCGACCTCAAGTCCGACCGCAAGGCCGGTGTGCTCCTGGTGCAGGGCGCCTTCGGTGAGGACGGGATCGACGAGCCGTTGGTCGCGCAGGAACTCCTCGGAGAGCTGCGGGCGCTGGCCGCGTTCCTCGGCCTCGACGGCGTGGAGGTCAAGCCCCACGGCGATCTGGCACCGGCGCTGGCCGCGATCCATCCCTAGCCTCACGGTGCGGGCCGGACCGGCCGATGGAAGGGGATGGCGGAGATGACGAACCCAACGATCGAAACCGAGATCCCGGGCGATGCGCATGCATCCAGCTCGGAGGCGTCCAAGCGGGAGCGACGGGCGAGGAGGACCCGCCGGCAGTGGTGGGTGCTGCTGGGCCTCGTGGCGATCGTCGGGCTCTACCTGATGGGGACGTTCCTGAACCCCCGGGTGGTGCCGCGCCTCTCGGTCCTGCCGGCCCCCGCGAGCCGGGGCACGTGGTTCGACACGTGCAACGGCGCTCCCGGGAACCGGCACACCGAGTCGTGGGAGCGCTACGGCGTCTTCTGGTCCCGCAGCGAGTTCCACACCCTCGCCGGCTGCATCGACCTGCCGCCGCGGTGACCGAGCGGACCGGCTGAGGTGGCGGCCGATCGGGTCGTCGTAGGCGTCGAATCGACGTCGATTCGACGCCTACGGACCGAAGGGATCGAGTGGGGAGTGGGCGGTCAGCGGGTGCGGGGCTTGACGCGGGCGCCTTGGAAGGCCTTCTGGCCTTCGGCGAGGGACTCGGCGGACATGCCGAGGTTGAGGAAGGCGTTGCCCAGGCCGAGGGCCTGCTGGCGGCTGAGCTCCCTGCCGGCCCAGAGGGTGCGGAGGGTGGCCTGCATCGGTTCGGCCGGGGCCGAGGCGATGGTGTCGGCCAGCCAGGCGGCGGCGGACTCCAGCTCATCGCTGGGGACCACCTCGGAGACCAGGCCGATCTCGAGGGCGCGGGCGGCGGAGAGGCGCTCGTGGTTGCCGAGCAGGGTCATGCGCAGGATCTCGCCGAAGGGCATGCCCCGGTGGAGCATGAGCAGCGGCTCGTACACGGCCGGCATGCCGTAGGTGACGTGGGGGTCGAAGAACGTGGCGTGGTCCGCGGCCACGAGGATGTCGACCTCGCCCAGGAAGTAGAACGCGCCGCCGCAGGCCATGCCGTTGACGGCACAGACCACGGGCTTCCAGAAGTCGTTGCTCTTGGGGCCGAGGTACTGCCCGGGGTCGTCGTAGGTGAAGGGGGAGAAGTCGTACTCCATGCCGCCTTCCGCCGGCACGAAGTCCCGGTCGATGCCGGTGCAGAACGCCTTGTCGCCGGTGGCGGTGAGCACCACGGACCGGACGGAGGCGTCGGTCTTGAGCGCCTTCCAGAGGCCGGCGAGCTCGTCGCACATGACCTTGTTGAAGGCGTGGTACTTCTCAGGCCGGTCCAGCCAGATCCACACGACCGCGCCCCGCTGCTCGGCCTTGATGGTGGTGAACGACGTCAGATCGGTGGGCATGGGGTGAACGTACCGGTCCGGGGGATCAGCCGAGGAGGTCGATGGCGGCGGTGCGCTTGACGCCCATCGTGGTCTCGACGTCGCGGTCGAGGTCCAGGTGGAGCATGCGGATCGCGTTGCCGCGCATGACCTTGTAGATCTGCTCGTCGGTGAGCCCCTCGACCAGCTTCTCGGCCACCTGCTTGGTGTCGGGCCAGGTGGAGTCGGTGTGGGGGTAGTCGGTCTCGAAGGTGATGTTGTCCTCGCCGACCTCGTCGATGGCCACCAGGCCATGGCGGTCGCGGAAGAAGCAGCCGTAGACGTTGCGGTAGTAGTAGCTGGACGGCGGTTCGGGGATCAGGTCCTTCACCCCGCCCCAGGCCCGGTGCTCGCGCCACACGTCGTCGACCCGCTCGAGGATGTAGGGCAGCCAGCCGATCTGGCCCTCGGAGTAGGCGAGGGTGAGCTTCGGGAACTGGACCAGCTTGCCGCTGAACAGCCAGTCGCTGAGCGAGGCCATGGAGTTGTTGAAGCTGAGCGAGGCAGCCACTGCGACGGGGGCGTCGCCCGAGGTGGCGGGCATCCGGCTGGACGAGCCGATCTGCCTGTTGATGGTGGTC
>CALANQ010000042.1 GCA_937926025.1 uncultured Acidimicrobiales bacterium | reverse complement strand
CTGTTCGAGGCCATCACGTGGACCCAGCTGGGCATCCACACCAAGCCGGTCGGGCTGCTCGACGTGTCGGGGTTCTACCGGCCGCTGCTCGCCTTCCTCGACGACACGGTGGCGGCCGGCTTCCTGAAGCCCGGGCACCGCCAGATGATCGTCGACGCCACCGATCCGGCCACGATGCTGGCCGGCCTCGAGGCGTGGGAGCCGGTGGCCACCACCAAGTGGCTCACCCCCGACGAGCGCTGACCCACCCGACCAGCGCCGGCCGCGGTGCCGCGTCGCCGGTCCCGGCTACAGACCCTCGAGGATCGTCCGGGATGCCGAGCAGCCGATCCGGGTGGCGCCGGCGTCCACCATCGCCAGCGCGGTGATGGCGTCGCGGATGCCGCCCGACGCCTTGACCCCGAGGCGTCCATCGACGGTCTTGGCCATGAGCGCCACCGCACCCAGCGACGCGCCGCCCGCCTTGTGGAACCCGGTGGAGGTCTTCACGAAGTCCGCTCCCGCCGCCTCGGCCACCTGGCACGCGGCCACGATGGCCCGGTCGTCGGGGAGGGCGGCGGACTCGATGATCACCTTGAGCAGCAGCGGTTCGGGGATGACCGCCCGCACCGCGGCGATGTCGGCCTCCACGCGGTCCCACAGCCCGGCCATCGCCCAGCCCAGGTCGATGACCATGTCCAGCTCGGTGGCCCCGTCGGCCACGGCCTGCACGGCCTCGGCCGCCTTGGCCTCAGACCGGTGGGCGCCGCTGGGGAACCCGATCACCGTGCAGACGGCCGTGGACGCCGGGAGGGCGTCGGCGGGCAGCGGCAGGCGGTTGGGCGACACGCACACCGCCCCGACGCCCAGCACCGACGCTTCGCCGCAGAGCAGCGCCACCTGCCCCGGCGTGGCCGCCGGGTCCAGCAGCGTGTGGTCGATCATCCGGGCGAGCTCGGCGCGTTCCATCGGGCCATCGTGCCAGCCCGGCTGCCGGAACCGGACGGTCAGCAGGAACTTCCTCCCGTTCGCGGCGGACCCGGCGGCGAGCGGACCGGAACGTCGCCCCGGGCTGCGGCAAATCCCGGGTCGGCGCGGCGGAGCCGGGCCCTCGGGGCGGTGCGCCCGGGACGGGGCGGGCTGTGCGCATGGTCGGGTGCAGACCACCGTCGTCGACCACCCCCTGGCCCACCGGGCCCTGACCACCCTGCGCGACCAGGACACGGATCGTGCCGCGTTCCGCGTCGCCATGGACGACCTCGCCGGGATCCTCGTGTACGAGGCCACCCGCCAGCTCCGCGTCGAGACGTTCGACGTCACCACCCCGCTGGCCGTCACCAAGGGGGTCCGGGTCACCGAGCCGCCGATGGCCGTACCGATCCTGCGGGCGGGCCTCGGGCTCCTCCCGGGCGTCCTGCGGTACCTGCCCGACTGCCCCACCGGCTTCATCGGCGTCGCCCGCAACGAGGAGACGCTCATCCCCGAGCCGTACATGAACTCAGTGCCCGAGGACCTCCACGGCCGCGACGTGCTGGTGCTGGACCCGATGCTGGCCACCGGAGGCTCCCTCACCTACGCCTGCGGCCTGCTCCGGGACCGCAACCCGGGCCGGCTGGTGGCCGTGTGCGTGCTGGCCGCACCCGAGGGCGTGGCCGCGCTCGACCGCAGCGGCCTGGCCGACGAGCTGGTGGTGGGCTCCATCGACGACCACCTCAACGACGTCTCGTACATCGTCCCGGGCCTGGGCGACGCCGGCGACCGGCTCTACGGAACTGCGTAGAACCGCAGGTCAGCCGGCACGGGGTGTGTCGGCGGTGGGGATCGGGTACTCCTCTCCCCGTGACCCTGCGCATCGAGAGCTTCACCTTCGACGCCGCCGACCCGCTGACGCTGGCCACCTGGTGGTCCGAGGCCATCGGCTGGCTCATCTGCTACGAGTCCGACGACGGCGTCGAGGTCAACCTGTGCGAGCGCATCGACGAGGACGGGTCGCACCCCTATCCGGAGCTCTCGTTCGTGGGTGACGGCGACCACGCCGAGGGCCAGGAGCGCATCCACCTGGACCTGAACAGCTTCTCCACCACCGACCAGGAGGCCACCGTCGACCGGCTTCTCGCGATGGGCGCCACCCGGGCCGACGTCGGCCAGGCCGCCGATGCGCCGTTCGTGGTGCTGGCCGATCCGGAGGGCAACCACTTCTGCGTGCTCGACCCCCGCCCCGAGTACGCGCACCTCGGCTCGGTGGCCGGGTACACGGTGGCCGCCCACGACGCCGCCGCCCTCCGGGACGTGTGGGTCGCGGCCACCGGCTGGGCCGTCACCCGCGACGACGCCGACCACGTGGTGCTCGCCCCACCCGACGGCACCGGTGCCCCCATCGAGATCATCACCCGCCCGACCATGCCCGCGGACGACCGCAAGGACCGCATCCACCTCGACGTGGCGCCCGGGCAGGACGACGACCAGGCCGACGCGGTCGAGGCCCTCCTGGCCATCGGCGCCCGCCGAGCCGACGTCGGCCAGACGGGCGACGAGACCTGGGTCGTCCTCGCCGGCCCCGAGGGCAACGAGTTCTGCGTCCTCTCCCCCCGCCCGTAGCCACCACCCGGCGTGGTTCGTGGCACAACCCGACCCCCGGGGCGGTGAACTGCCACCTTCCGCCCGCGCCCACGTGGATCGCTGTCGGTTCACCGGCTCCACGGCGGTTCAACTGCCACGAATCGGCAGAGGACGAGGGTCCTAGGTCCGGCACGCCTCCATGCGGAAGACGGCACCGTCGTCGTAGGTCGCCAGCTGGGTGAGCTGACACGCTCGCTCGATGCCGTCCAGGGCGACGGCACCGGTGTCCGGGACGTCCGACCACGCCAGCAGCACGGGGCCGCCACCGGTCTGGTCCGCGAGCGCCTCCACCTCGTCCGACGAACCGGGCAGCGGCGCCACCGGGGCCCCGATGGCCCAGGCCGCATCGACCGGATCGTTGCTGATGACCGGCTGGCCGCTGCGGAGCAGGCTCGAGGCGAGCAGCGGCGAGCCGACCACCTCCGGGCCGAGGCGCTCCCGGGGGTGCAGCGCCGTCCCGTAGCGGACGACCGTCGCGCCGGCCGCCGCCCAGATGACCAGCACCGGCAGCAGGCCCGCCGCCAGCAGCGTCCGACGGCGACCCAGATCGGAGAGGCGGTGCGCCTGGGTGGCCCCGGCGGACCAGACCAGGCTCACCGCACCCACCGTGAACAGGGGGTAGCAGGGGGTCAGCAGCCGACTGGTGAGCGACCCGATGCTGGTCATCAGCGCGCTCGCCACGGTGCTCACCAGGTAGAGACCGCCGACCACGAAGGGTCCCGCGCTGGTCCGCCACCAGGCCGATGACCGCTGGCCGCGCAGCAGCACCAGTGCCCCGACCAGCAGCGCAGCGGCCGCGGCGGCCACGACGACCCGCACCACCGGCGGCGTACCGGTGGGGACCCACCACGCCGTGACGCCTCGGACCGCCTCCCCCACCACGGTGGGCAACGAGCGACCGGGCTCCGGCGTCCCGGGCAGCGACCCGCCCGATGCGAGCCGGTTCCGGACCAGTGGCACCGCGGTTACCGCCGCGCACGGGACGACGTACACCAGCGCGGCCCGCGCCCGGGTGGAGCGCGCTGGCCACGCCCAGAAGACGTAGGCACCCACGAGGACCATCGGGAGCGCGGCCCACCGGGTGGCCGCAGCGAGCCCGAGCACCCCGCCCGCCGCCACCAGCCAGGGCGGGGACCGCCGCTGCAGCGCCAAGGCCAGCAGCAGGCCGCCCGCCAGCAGCAGGGCGATGACCAGGTTCTCCGACAGGATGACGCGACCCAGCATCGCCGGTGCCACGAGGACCGCAGCCACCCCCGCGAGCGCCGTCACCCGGCGGCTCCCCGCGAGGCGTCCCGCCCAGATCCCGGCGAGCAGCACCCAGGTCGGCACGAGCACCACCGTGATGGCGCGGGCCGCGTCGACGGGATCGAGTCCCGTGGCAGCGACCGCCGCGATCGCCAGGGGGTACAGCGGGGCGTACTGGATGAACGGACCACCGGTCGGCGACAGCAGCCCGTCGCCCCGCAGCAGCGACCGGGCCGCGAACAGGTACTCGATCGAATCGGTGGTCGCCGCCAGACGGGCCGTCAACCCCACGGCCAGGACCGCGGCACCCAGGGCGCACATCCCGAGGGGCGCCAGGGAACGCCAACGACGCCATCGACCACCGAAGGGATCCACCGCTCTCCTGCCGCCTTCCGCCACCGGAGCCCACCGCGGTCTCCGACGGCCGGCACGCTACCAGCGCTCGGGAGCGGCCCCGGACGCCTGCTCGGAGCGCACCCGCGCCGAGGCGGGTGGCGGGTACCGGGCGGAACGGTGGGGGCTACACCAGACCGGTGAGGGCGGCGGCCGCGGCCACCAGGTCGTCGAGCGCGGCGGTGGCACGAGACCGGGCCGCGACCAGATCGTCCCGATCCTCCACGGGTTCGACCACCTCGACGTAGGCGTTGAGCTTGGGCTCCGTGCCGCTGGGCCGCACGACGACGCGGCCGCCGTCGAGGTGCCAGATGAGCACGTCGCTCGGGGCAAAGCCGCGCGCGGGGTCTCCGTCGATGAGGTCGTCGACCTGGGTGACCGCCCGCCCCGCCAGCTCCGCGGGCGGTGCGGAGCGCATGCGGCTCATGGCCGCCCCCATCTGCTCCATGGCGTCGGT
Source organism: uncultured Acidimicrobiales bacterium (assembly GCA_937926025.1). Classification (GTDB taxonomy): domain Bacteria; phylum Actinomycetota; class Acidimicrobiia; order Acidimicrobiales; family Iamiaceae; genus Aquihabitans. Next base: position 58 of record CALANQ010000042.1, on the reverse strand, counting down.
GCCGGGCACCCGGACCGACCACTGGGTGGTCTGGTGGACGCCGTGAGCGACGGCGAGG
>CALANQ010000041.1 GCA_937926025.1 uncultured Acidimicrobiales bacterium | reverse complement strand
GCGGACCATCGAGCTGTTCGGCCCGCCCCGACGGTCGCTGCAGCTGCGCTCGGTGCCCCTCGACGATCCCGAGTCGGGCGGCGCGTTCCTCGTGATCGAGGACATCTCGGAGCGCCAGCGCCTCGATTCCGTGCGCCGCGACTTCGTCGCCAACATCAGCCACGAGCTGAAGACCCCCGTCGGCGCGCTGGGCCTGCTGGCCGAGACGCTGCTGGACGAGGACGATCCCGAGGTCTCCCGGCGGCTCATCGAGCGCATGCAGCGCGAGGCGTTCCGGGTGGCCCGCACCATCGACGACCTGCTCCAGCTCAGCCAGATCGAGGCCAGCGAACCGCCGGAGCGGGAGGTGGTGGGGGTGGACCTGCTCATCGATGACGCCGTCGATCGGACTCGGGCCGCCGCGGACATGCGCTCGGTGGACCTGGTGGTCACCGACGCCCCTGCGGACCTGGCGGTGGTCGGCGATCGGCGCCAGCTGGTGTCGGCTATCGCCAACCTGTGCGACAACGCCGTCAAGTACTCCGATCCCCACTCCAAGGTCGAGCTGCGGGCGCGCCGCGCCGGCCCGTGGGTCGAGATCGACGTGATCGATCAGGGGATCGGCATCCCGGCCCGGGACCAGGAGCGCGTCTTCGAGCGCTTCTACCGGGTCGACCGGGCCCGCAGCCGAGACACCGGTGGCACCGGGCTCGGCCTGGCCATCGTCCGCCACGTGGTCCAGAACCACGACGGCGAGATCTCCGTGTCGTCGCGCGAAGGCGACGGCTCCACCTTCACCCTCCGGCTGCCGGCCGGCCCGGCGGACGCTCCCCACCCCACCGAGGAACCCGAGGATCCCGATGCCTGAGTCCACCACCGTCCTGGTCGTCGAAGACGAGGACAGCTTCATCGACGCCCTGACCGTCGGGCTGGCCCGCGAGGGCTTCCGCGTGCAGGTCGCCCGCGACGGCGCCCAGGCGCTGGACCTCTTCGACGCCGTCCGGCCCGACATCGTGCTGCTCGATGTGATGCTGCCCAAGGTGTCGGGCATCGACGTGTGCCGGGCCATCCGGGCCAAGTCCAAGGTGCCGATCATCATGGTCACGGCCAAGGCCTCCGAGATCGACACCGTGGTGGGCCTCGAGGTCGGCGCGGATGACTACGTGTCCAAGCCCTACCGGCTCCGGGAGCTGGTGGCCCGCATGCGCGCCGTGCTCCGCCGGGCGCCGAGCCTGGCCGTGGCCGACGACGCCACCAGCAACGAGGTGCTCGAGGTGGGCGACGTCACGCTGGACCCGTCGCGCCACGAGGTCGTGATCCGCGGCGACGACGTGTCCCTGCCGCTCAAGGAGTTCGAGCTGCTCCACCTGCTGCTGGAGAACGCCGGCCGGGTGCTCAGCCGGGACCTGCTCATCGACCGGGTGTGGGGCCACGACTACGTGGGCGACACCAAGACCCTCGACGTCCACGTCAAGCGCCTGCGCGCCAAGGTCGAGGCCGATCCCACCAACCCGTCGCGCATCGTCACCATCCGGGGCCTGGGCTACAAGTACGAGACGCCCAAGCTTTCTCGCATCTGACCGGTGCGCTCCGGGTACCGGAGCCCGTGGCTCGGAACTCGTCGTCGCACCCGGTCCCTACCATGGGACCCGTGACGGACCCCCTGGCGAACCGACTCGGCTCGCGCCCCCACACCGCCGAGGGCAGCCGCGCGTTCGTCATCCGGCCGTTCCAGCGCCTGGCGCGCACCCACGTGGCCAACAACATGGCCGACGCCATGCTGGCCGCGGCCCTGGCCGACTCGATCTTCTTCTCCCTCCCGGCCGACAACGCCCGCGCCCCGGTGCTGCGGTACCTCATCATCACGATGGCGCCCTTCGCCGTCATCGCCCCGCTCATCGGGCCGCTGATCGATCGGCTCAAGGGCGGTCACCGGTACGTGCTGGTGGGCACCATGGCGGCCCGCGCCCTGCTGTGCTGGCTGCTGATCGACCAGATCTCCGACGACACGCCCGGGCCGCTGTTCTTCCTGCTCGCGCTGCTGGTGCTGGTGGGCCAGCGGGCGTACAACGTGGCCAGATCGGCCCTGGTGCCCACCGTGGTGGCCAGCGACGCCGAGCTGGTGGAGGCCAACTCCAAGCTGGCCATCCTCGGCGGCTTCGCCGGCTTCGTGGGCATCCTCCCCGCCGCGCTGCTGCTGAAGCTGTTCGGGCCGGGCTGGGCGCTGAGCCTGGCCGTCATCACCTACACGGTGGGCGGCGGGCTGGGTCTGCGGATCCCCGGCGCCCGGGTCGCCTCGGCCAAGGCCGACCAGGTGGAGCGCCAGGAGCTGCGCGGCGCCGGCATCCAGCTGGCCCAGGCGGCCATGGCCCTCCTGCGCGGCTTCGTCGGCTTCTTGACCATGCTCATCGCGTTCGACTTCCGCGGGGCCGACAAGGCCGCGTGGCAGTTCGGTGCGGTGGCGGGCGTCAGCGTGCTGGCCGGGCTGATCGGCGCCGCGGTGGCCCCCAAGCTGCGGGACCTCACCTCAGAGGAGACCATCCTCACCAGCTCGCTGGGCCTGGTGGTGGGCGGCACGTTCGCATCCCTGTTCATCGGCGAGGTGCTCGGCGCCTGCATCGTCGGCGCCTGCGTCGGCTTCGCCGCCGCCCTCGGCAAGCTGGCGTTCGACTCGATCCTCCAGCGCGACGCGCCCGACGCCAACCGGGGGCGGGCGTTCGCCCGGGCGGAGACCAAGTTCCAGCTGTTCTACGTGGCCGGCTCCCTCATCCCCGTGGCGTTCCACGTCGGGGCCAAGGTGGGCTTCGGTCTGCTGCTGGCCGCCTCGGCGTTCGCCATCGCCTCCTACGTCATCGGCCGCCTGTCGTGGGCCCACCGCAGCGGGGAGCGCCAGACCGCGGCCACGGCCGCCGCCGTGGGCATCGAGGAGCGCTTCGGCGTGGTCACCGGCGAGGTGAAGGGCCGCCTGGCCGCCGCCCCTCGCAGCGTCATGTCCCGGCTGCGGAGCGGTCCTGTCGACGGCGATCCCGAGGCGGCGCCGGGACCGGACCCGGACCCGGACCAGACGGTCATCGTCGAACCGGAGACCACCGTGGCCGAGGGTGGGCCGCCCACCGTGTTCGTCGACGCGCCGCCGCCTCCGCCCCGCGGATCCGACGACGAGATCGATGCTGCGCCCAGCTGGGGCGACGACCCCACGCCGGCGCCGCCGGTGGCCGAGGAGACGGTGCTGTTCGACCAGGATCTGGCGCCCACGTCGCCGGTGGCGTGGACGCCCGACGCGCCCACCCGTCGCCCCGACGGGCAGGGCGAGCTGCCCTGGTCAGGCGACGACCGTCAGGACTGACCGCCGAGGTCGTCGAGGCCGCCGAGGTCGTCGGGGATCTCCAGGTCGTCGATGTCGACCGGGTCGAACGGCAGGTCGATGCGGGCCAGCCACAGGCCGGGGGCATCGACCTCGGCGGGGGTGGGCAGGGCCTCGGCCGACGACCACAGGCGCTCGAGCCCGGGCTTGCCGGCCCGCTCCATGACGCCGGCGATGAAGGCGGCACCCCGGTCGTAGTGGTCCTGGGTGAGCTCCAGGCCGAGCAGCCGCTCCACGAAGCGGTCCTCCGAGGACGCCTCCACCCGGCGGCGGCGGACCGCCTCGGTGATCTGCGAGTACGAGCCGACCAGGCCGTGGCCGACCTCGTCCATGACGTGGTCGACGTAGGCGGCCAGCACGCTGACCAGGCCGTCGAGCCACGGCAGGATCTCCTGCTGGCGTGACGAGCGCACGGCTCCGAGGACGACCTCCGGGTCGCCCATGAGCTCCTGGAACCGCATCATCGGGTCGCCGCCGGTGGGGTCGACCTCGAGCTCGCCCAGCTTGGTGCCCAGTGCGTCGGGGTCCGATTCGAACGATGCGGCGTAGTCGCCGAGCAGCTCGTCGAGGCGGGCCCGGACGTGCGGGAGGCCCAGCACGGCGTGGTTGGTGATCTGGTGGAGGCACACCCACAGGCGCAGGTCGTCGCCGTCCATGGACCAGTCGCTGCCGAAGGCGTCGATGTTGCCGGCCAGGACCAGCACGTCGTCCGACGCGGGGCGGGGGATGGGCAGGTCGTAGAGGCCGAAGCTCCGGGTGGCGAGGTGGCCCACCAGCGATCCGGTGGTCATGCCGAGGAGCATCGGGCTGAGCAGCCCCATGATCTGGCCGAGCCACGCCTCGGTGGGGTCGCCGTTGTCCGGGTCTGCCGGCTCGATGGCGCCGAGCAACCCGGTGGCCGGGTCGGCGGTGGGCGGGTGGAGCGCGGCGCCCATCTTCTCGATGAGGGGGCGGTAGGCATCGAGCGTGGTGAGCACCCACTGGGTGCGGGTGACGGGCGTGACCGTGACGGACCGGCCGGTGGTGCTGGTGGACAGCCCGGTGGCCTGGGCGACCTGGAGGTCCGCGACGCGGGCCAGCTGCTCGTAGCGCACCCGCTCCAGGGGATCGACGTTGGGCTCGCTGTCGCCGCCGGTGGCGATGGACAGCGCCAGCTGACGGGCGCCGTCCCACTGGACCGGCCCCTGGGAGCCGAGCATCTTCAGCAGGTCGCCGAAGAACGGCATCCCCTCGAAGGGGTTGGATCCGGAGCTCATGGTCGCCCATGGTACGGGCCGATGTGGTGTTCCGTCCCTGCGGGCGGCAAGCTCACGTGATGGTTCGTGTCGTCGTCACCGGAGCAGCGAGCTCCCTCGGCCGTCGCGTCACCCGGCTCCTCGGCCAGCGCGACGACGTCGATGAGGTGGTCGCGCTGGATCTCCGCTCCGGGCCGGGCATCGACCCCATCGACCTGGTGACCTCGGACCTGGTGGCCGCGTTCGACGGCAGCGCGTCGGTGATCCACCTCGCCTCCGTGTTCGGGCCGGCCATCGACGGCCCCGAGATCGAGCAGGCCACCGACGTCACCATGGCCCGCCGGGTGCTGGTGGCCGCCGACAAGGCGGGCATCGACCACGTGGTCCTGCTGTCGAGCGCCACGGTCTACGGGCCGTGGGCCAACAACCCGGTGCCGCTGACCGAGGATGCGCCGCTGCGCCCCCACCCGGACCTGGCCTACGCCGTGCAGCTGGCCGAGGTCGAGCGGGTCGCTGCGGAGTGGTCCGCCGACCACCCGGGCGCCACCGTCACCCGGCTGCGGCCCGCCACCGTCGTCGAGGACGGCCGGCTGGGCTGGCTGGCGCGGGCGTTCGACGCGGCCGCCGACGTCCCCACCGCCGACGACACCCCCGGGCAGTACCTCCACCTCGACGACCTCGCCTCGGCGGTGGTGGCCGCGTGGTCGACCCGCCTCGACGGCCCGGTCAACGTGGCGCCCGCCGGTTGGCTGACGCCCACGCAGCGGCGGGCGCTGGACCCGATCCCGCGCCTGCGCCTGCCCGAGCCCGTCGCCCTGAAGGTGGCGTCGTGGCGCTGGCGGCTCCGCCTGGCGCCCACGCCCCCGGGTGTCCTCCCGTACGTCCGCCACCCGTGGGTGGTGGCCAACGACCGCCTGGCCGCCGCCGGGTGGGAGGAGACCTGCAGCAACGAAGAGGCGTACGTGATGGGCCACGAGGCCAGCGCCATCGAGTCCATCTCGCCCCGTCGGCGCCAGGAGCTGGCCCTGGGCGTGGCGGGGGCGGTCGGGGCCGGCGCGGTGGTCCTGGCCGGCGTGCTGATCCGGCGCCGCCGGCGCCGTCGCCGCTGAGGTCAGCCCCCGAGGGTGACGGCGGTCCGGCCCTGGTCGCTGCCCCGGTGCCACACCACCTCGACCCGCTCGCCGGGCTTCCACCGGCGGAGGGCGACCACCAGGTCGCTGGCGTCGCCGATGGCCTCGTCGTCGATGGCGGTGATCACGTCCCCCTTGCGCAGCCCCGCTGCGGCGGCCGGTGAGCCGGCCTGGACCATGGTGAGGAGGGCGCCGCCCTTCACGGTCATCAGCTTGGCGGCGGGCGGGCTGAGGTCGACGGCGCGGACGCCCAGCCACGCCCGACGGACCTGGCCGTCGTCGCGGAGCCCGAGCGCAGCGTCGACCGCGTCGGCGGCCGGCACCACCACCGCCAGGTCCTCGGATCCCGAACCGGCCAGGACCACGCCGACCAGGTCGCCCTGGGCGTCGACCACGATGCCGCCGGCGGCGTCGCCGGGGACGGCGCGGTCGAGCTGGACGGCGTCGTGGAGGACCAGCGTGGACACGGCGGTGCGCATGCCGACGGCGCTGACCGACGCGGTGACCACCCGGTGCTGGGTGGTGCCCCCGGCGTCGGCCGACGACGTGCTGATGACCGCCACCGGCTGGCCGGCGCGGGCGTCGGCGGCCTCGGCGGTGAGCGGGGACCCGACGTCGCCGTCGGCCACCAGGACGGTGATGCCGGTGGCCGGATCCGAGCCGGTGAGGTGCGCCGGGATGCGATCGCCGTGGTGGTCCGTGACCATCACCGTGGTGGCGCCGTCGACCACCGACGTGATGACGGCGATGGTGCCCTGGTCGTCGAGGACCAGCCCGGTGCTGGTGGACCAGGCGCCGTCGATCTCGGCCTCGACCCGGACGAGCGAGGGGGCCACGTCGGCGGTGAGGTCCTCGGACGAGACGGCGGCGGGTGCGAAGGCGGCGCTGGTCTCCACGGCGGCCTTCGGTGCCCCCGTGGGGGCGGCCTGCTCCACGACGCGGGTGGGCCGGGTGAACCACATCACCCCCACGGCGACCAAGGCGCCGGCCAGGCCGGCGCCGGCCAGGGCGGCCACGGTGCGGGCGCCGCGGTGGCCCGACGGCGGGCTGGGCGGGAGCCAGGCGGCCGGGACGGGCACGCCGCCGGCGAGCTCCGACGGATGGCGCCAGAGCCGATCCTCTGGGGGCAGCGGCGGGGTGGTCTCGGGGCGCTCTTCCTCGCCTGGCTCGTCGAACGCCATGGCGGCCAACGCTACCGATCGGGGCTTGCGGGTGGGCCGCGCCCCGCCCCGCCTACCATGAGGGCATGACCGCGGACGTCGATGCCACCTGGTCGCCGCCTGCCGGCGCCGATTGGCTGGCGTGCGCGGACCAGGCCCTCCCGGTCGACGTCGCCTCCGCCTGGGTGGTGACCCCAGCCACCGGGGCGTCGGTCACGTTCGTGGGCACCGCACGGGACCATGCGGGGGACCGCACCGGCGTCCACCTGCTGGAGTACGAGGCCTACGACGAGCACGTCGTCCCCGTCCTGGCCCGGGTGGCGGCCGCCACCCGCGCCCGCTTCCCCGATGTGGCCCGCATCGCCCTCTGGCACCGCACCGGTGCGCTGGCGGTCACCGATGCCGCCGTCGTGGTCGCCGTGTCCTCCGCCCACCGCGACGCGTCGTTCGAGGCGGCCCGCTGGGCCATCGACGAGGTGAAGGCCACGGCGCCGATCTGGAAGCGGGAGCACTGGGAGGGCGGCCACGACGACTGGGGCCGGTGCGACCACCGCCACGGCCACGACGTCGACGGCCTCCACCGGACGGAGGTGGTGTCGTCGTGAAGATCCTGCTGTTCGTCCTGCTCCCCGTGCTGGTGGTCGCCGGCTACGCCCTGTTCGTCTGGGCCCGCAACCGCGAGCCGTCGTCGGTCGAGTCGGGCGTCGATGCGTTCCGCCGCGAGATGACGGCGCTGTCGCCCGACGCCGCGCCCGTCCAGCGCCGGCCCGAGCGGGCTGATCCATCGACCGCCCCGCGGCAGACGCCGCGCCGACCCTCGCCGGGCGACGGGCCGCCGGGTCGCAGCTGATGGCGCGCGACCTCGCCATCGACCTCGGCACCGCGAACACCCTGGTCTACGCCAAGGGGCAGGGCATCGTCCTGAACGAGCCGTCGGTCATCGCGCTCAACCAGCAGACGGGCGACGTGCTGGCCATGGGCCAGGAGGCGTGGCAGATGATCGGCCGGACCCCCGGCTACATCGTGGCCGTGCGCCCCCTGCGCCAGGGCGCCATCACCGACTTCGACGTCACCCAGCGCATGATCCGCCTGCTGCTGCAGCGGGCCGGGGTCTCCAAGTTCAACCGGCCACGGGTGGTCATCTGCGTGCCGTCGGCCATCACCGAGGTGGAGCGCCGCGCCGTCACCGAAGCGGCCCGCCGGGCCGGTGCCGCCGACGCCCAGCTCATCGAGCAGCCCATGGCCGCCGCCCTCGGCGCCTACCTGCCCGTCAACGAACCGGTCGCCAACATGGTGGTCGACGTCGGCGGCGGCACGTCGGAGACGGCGCTCATCAGCCTCGGCGGCGTGGTCGCCCTCCAAGCGGTCCGGGTCGGCTCGTTCGACATCGACGCTGCCATCCAGACGTTCATCCGCCGGGAGTACGGCATCGCCATCGGCGAGCGCACGGCGGAGGAGATCAAGGTCGCCATCGGGTCGGCGTGGCCGGTGCAGGACGACGTCAAGGCCGAGGTCCGCGGCCGTGACCTCATGAGCGGCCTCCCCAAGACGGTCATCCTGTCGCCGCAGGAGGTGCGCGAGGCCATCTCCGAACCGGTCTCGTCCATCGTGGACTCGGTCATCGCCTGCCTGGGCGAGGCGCCGCCGGAGCTGGCCCACGACCTCATCGTCCGGGGCATGCACCTCGTCGGCGGCGGGGGCATGCTCAAGGGCCTGGCCCACCGCCTGGCCGAGGAGACCGAGATCCCCGTCACCCTCGTGGACCAGCCGCTGGAGGCCGTCGTGCTCGGCGCCGGCCGCTGCATCGAGGCCTACGACCAGCTCCGCGTGATGTTCATGGGAGCACGGGGGTAGGTCTTCGTCACTCGTTCGCTGGCGCTCACTCCGTTCCTCGGAGTTGATCGACGGGCTGACGCCCGACGCCTTCGCTCAGGCGCACGACTGCGTCGCACGCCTTCGGCTTGAGGGGCTCCGCAAGCTCTGCCCCTCAAACTCCCCGGGCTCGCTTCGCTCGAAGGTCAACCCATGCCCCCGCGCTCGTGACGCACCTTGGAGGCGGGTGAGAACGCGTTCCCGTCCACGTCGGTGCTGGTCGTGGCTAGTGTGACCGCCATCACGACGGGGAGGACCGTCGTGATGGTCCAGGGGAACGAAGAAGGGGTTGCCGGGTCTTGGCCCTGCTCGACGTACGTGACATCGAGGTGCGGTTCGGGGGAGTGGTGGCTCTCGACGGCTTGAGCTTCGACGTGGCCGAGGGCGAGATCTGCGCCCTCATCGGCCCCAACGGAGCCGGCAAGACCACCATGTTCAACGTGGTCAGCCGCCTCTACGAGGCGCAGAGCGGGCACGTCACCTTCGACGGCCAGGACCTGCTGGCGCTGCCGCCGCACAAGATCGCCAAGATCGGCGTGGCCCGCACGTTCCAGAACCTGGCGCTGTTCCCGGCGCTGACGGTGCTGGAGAACGTGATGGTCGGCGCCCACACCGAGGGCAAGGTCGGGTTCATCCCGTCGATGCTCCGCATCGGGTCGGCCAAGGAGGAGAAGCGCCTCCGCACCGAGTGCCGGGAGATCCTGGACCGGATGTCGCTCGGCCACCTGGCCGACCGGCCGGCGTTCGGCCTGCCGTTCGGCACGCTCAAGCGCCTCGAGTTCGCCCGGGCCCTGGCCTCGCGGCCGAAGCTGCTGCTGCTCGACGAGCCCGCCAACGGCCTGACCCACGGCGAGGTCGACGAGCTGGGCGACACCATCAAGCACATCCGCGACGAGTTCGACCTCACCATCTTGCTGGTGGAGCACCACATGTCGATGGTGATGGCCATCTCCCACATGGTCGTGGTCATGGACTTCGGGCGGAAGATCGCCGAGGGCACCCCCGATCAGGTCCGTGACGACCCGGTCGTCATCGAGGCCTA
>CALANQ010000040.1 GCA_937926025.1 uncultured Acidimicrobiales bacterium | reverse complement strand
CCCGCCGCAACGCGGTGATCATCAACGCCATCACGGGCCGTGAAGTCTACCGGGTCCCCGACCGCACCGTCTTCCAGCGCTTCGGCGCCCAGGTGGCCGACGACCTGGTGGAGGCCCCGTGAGCGCCACCCCGGTCGACGATCCCGTCGACGAGCTGGTCGCCTCGCTCACACCCGAGACCTGGGAGCAGGCCAACCGGGAGCTCACCGCCAAGGTGTTCACCGAGTTCTGGTTCGAGGAGCTGCTCGTCCCGGTGAGCGAGTCCGGCCTGGACCTGCGCGCCGAGCACCCCGACGGCACCACCGACGCCTTCCGCATCGACCTCCCGCCGTCGTCCCGGTTCACGTTCCTCGCCACCCGCCGCCACCTCGGCCACTGGCGGGTGGACCCGTCGTCGCTGCGCTTCGAGACCGACGGCGCGCCGGCGCCGCTCCCCGACGTGCCGGACCTGGTGGCGCTCGCCGGCCCGCACATCGGCATGAGCCCGGACACCCTGGGCGGTGCCATCGGCGAGCTGTCGAACACGCTGCTGGCCGACGCCCGCCAGCTGGCCACCGGCCGACCGGTGGCGGAGCTCGTCGACCTGGATCCGCTGCTGCTCGAGGGCGAGATGCGGGCGCACCCGTGGATCGTGGCCAACAAGGGCCGCATCGGCTTCGGCGCCGGCGACCTGGCCCGCTACGCCCCCGAGGCCCAGCAGCCGGTGCCGCTGCGCTGGCTCGCCGTGGCCCCCGACCGGGCCGAGGTGCGCACCACCTCGGACCTCACCCACGCCGAGGTCGTCCGGGACCAGGTGGGCGACGACCACTTCGCTCTGCTCCGGACCCGGGCGGCCGACGCCGGCCTGGACCCCGACACCTGCACCTACCTGCCCGTCCACCCGTGGCAGTGGGAGCACCGGATCGTCCCGCTGCACGCCGCGGACCTGGCCCGCCGCCAGCTGGTGGACCTCGGCCCCGGCCCCGGGCGCTACCTGCCCCAGCAGTCCATCCGGACCCTGGCCGACGCCGACGATCCCGACCGCCGCTACCTCAAGCTGCCCATCTCGATCCTCAACACGTCCGTCTACCGCGGCCTCCCCCGCGCCCGGGCCCTGGCCGCGCCGGCGCTGACCGAGTGGTTCGCCGGCATCGCCGACAACGACCCGTTCCTGGTCGAGACCGGGCTGGAGCTGCTGGGCGAGGTGGCCTCGGTCAGCGTCGCCCACCGGGCGTTCGAGGCGGTCGACGGCGTCGCCTACCAGCACACCGAGATGCTGGGCGCCATCTGGCGCGACAGCGTCGGGCCCCGTCTCCGCCCCGGCGAGCGGGCCATCACCCTGGCCGCCCTGGTGCACCGCGACCCCAGCGGCCGCAGCTTCGCCGCCGAGCTCATCGCCCGCTCGGGCCTGCCGGTCGACGAGTGGGTGGCCCGCCTGCACGAGGTCACCCTGCCGCCGCTCGTCCACGTGCTCTACCGCTACGGCGCCACCTTCTCCCCCCACGGCCAGAACTGCCTGCTGGTGCTCCGCGACCACGTGCCCGTCCGCCTGGTGGTGAAGGACTTCGTCGACGACGCCAACATCTCCGGCGAGGACCTGCCCGAGCTGGCGTCCCTGCCCGCCGAGGCCCGGGCCGCGCTCGACGGCGGGCTCGACGGCCTCATCCTCGTGCAGTGGATCCAGGGCGGCCTGCTGGTGTGCGTCCACCGGTACGTGAGCGAGATCCTCGACGCCGACCTCGGCTACCCCGAGGCCCGGTTCTGGGCGCGGGCCGCCGAGGCGCTGCACCGCTACCAGGACCGCTTCGAGGACGAGCTGGCCGACCGCTTCCTGCTGTTCGACCTGGAGGCCCCGGCGTTCGTGAAGCTGTGCCTCAACCGGGTGCGGGTGCTGGAGCGGGGCTACGCCGACGACGCCGAGCGCCCGATGGCCGCCGCCGTCGGCTTCCTCGACAACCCGCTCGCCTACGTCGATGACCCGGTCGGGGAGCCGGTGGCATGAGCGACGCCGTCGACGAGGAGCACGACCCCGAGGTGCCGGTGGCGCTGCTCCAGGAGCGCGCCGTCTACGAGGAGCACGACCCCGCGCTCGGCCGTCGTCTCTGGGGCCGCCAGCTCGACCCCGAGCACGACACCGACCTGCTGACCCACTGGATGAACAAGCCCCACGTGGCCGAGTTCTGGGACATGGCGTGGCCCCGCGACTGGATCTACGACTACCTGAAGCGCCACGAGGAAGACCCCGACCGCACCACCTACCTGGGCTTCCTCGACGACCGGCCCATCGGGTACATGGAGGTGTACGACCCGTTCCACGACGTGCTCGGCCAGCACGCCCCGCTGCTGCCCGGCGACATCGGCGCCCACGTGCTGATCGGCGACGAGGACCAGCTGGGCCGCTCCTCGGTGGCGTTCGGGTTCGCCGTCAACCGCTACCTGTTCGCCAAGCCCGGCGTGCACCGCATCGTCGGCGAGCCCGACGTGCGCCACCACAACTTCCTGTCGCTCCTGGCGTTCCTCGGCTACCGCAAGCACCAGGAGCTGGACCTGCCCGACAAGACCGCCGCGTTCATGGTGTGCGAGCGACGCGACTTCGAGCGCCTCAGCAGCCGACGCCGCCGCCGATGAGCGCGACGGGTGGGTTGCGGCTGGCGGGGATCGCCCGGTCGTACGGGGAGCACCGGGCGCTCGACGGGGTCGACCTGGCCATCGGGGCGGGCGAGGTGGCGGCGGTGCTCGGACCGAACGGCGCCGGCAAGTCCACGCTGGTCGGCGTGGCGTCGGGCGCGCTGGGGGCCGACGCCGGGAGCGTGGCCGTGGGCCCCGACGGGGTCGACCCCCGGGGCGGGGCCGGCGCCAACCGGCGGCTGGTCGGCGTGGCCCCGCAGGAGATCGGCGTCTACCCCGGGCTGACCGTGGCCGAGAACCTGCGGGCGTTCGGCGAGCTCACCGGTCTGGCCCCGAAGGCCGCCCGCGCCCGAGCCGCCGAGCTGGCCGGCCCGCTGCTGCTCGACGACCTGCTGGACCGCCGGGCCGGGGTCCTGTCCGGTGGCCAGCAGCGCCGCCTCCACGCGGCCATCGCCCTGGTGCACCGGCCGCCGGTGGTGCTGCTGGACGAGCCCACCGCCGGAGCGGACCCGCAGACCCGCAGCGCGCTGCTGGCCGTCGTGGCGGCGGTCGCCGCCGAGGGCACCGCCGTGCTCTACACCACCCACTACCTGCCGGAGGTCGAGGAGCTGGGCGCCCACGTCCACCTGCTGGACCGTGGCCGCATCATCGCCGCCGGCCCGCTGGACCAGCTCGTGGCGGACCACGGCGAGCCGACCCTGGTGGTGGAGGTGGCCGATGGCGCCGCCTCGTCGCTGCTGGCGGAGCGGTGGCCGCTGGCCGCCACCTTGGACCGCCGCACCACGTCGATCCCCCACCCGGCACCGGAGTCGCTCATCGCCGAGGTGGTGGCGGACGTGGGCGAGGCCGGTGACGCCGTGACCCGCATCGAGGTGGTCCGCCCGTCGCTCGAGGCCGTGTACCTGGCCCTCACCGGCCGGCGCGACGCCGACGAGCTCACGGGCGAGCAGGTGCCGGCGTGACCGCGGTGGCGGTGGTGCGCAACGAGGCCCGGATCGCCAAGCGCGACCCGCTGCCCATCGTGGTGCTGGTGGTCATGCCGGCGATCCTCATGGTCCTGCTGGCCCCGGCGCTGCAGCTGGCTCTGGCGGCCGAGGGCAACGCCGGTGCATCGGGCGGCGACCAGGCCGTGCCGGGCATGGTCAGCGTGTTCAGCTTCTTCGGCGTGGCGTTCGTGGGCTTCGCCATCTTCCGGGAGCACGGCTGGCACACGTGGGCGCGCCTGCGCGCCGTGGGCCTGACGCCGCCGCAGCTGGTGGTGGGCAAGGTCGCCCTGCCGGCCGGGATGCTGGTGGTGCAGCACGTGCTGCTGTTCGCCTTCGGCGCCGCCTTCCTGGATCTGCGGGTGACGGGCAGCTGGTTGGCCGTGGCCGTCACGTCGGTGGCCCTGATCGCGCTGGTGGTGTGCCTGGGCCTGGCCGCGGCCGCCGCCCTGCAGACGGTGGCCCAGCTCAACGCCGTGACCAACGTGGGCGTCATGGTGCTGGGCGGGCTGGGCGGCGGCTTCGTCCCGGTGAGCACCCTGCCCGCGTGGATCCAGCCGCTGGCCCCGCTCAGCCCCGTCTACTGGTCCATGCGCGGGTACCGGGCCGCCATCCTCGACGGGGGCGGCCTCCCCGCCGTCGCCCTCCCCTGCGCCGTCCTGCTGGGGGCGGCGGCTGCGGCCGCCGCCTTCGCCGCGGTGAAGCTGCAGGCCGACGCCCCCAAGCGCACCTGGGGCTGATCGCGGTCCCCGACCGGGCCGGGGCGCGTCGGTAGCGTTTGACGATGCTGCTGGGTGAGGTCGGGCCGTGGACGGTGGTGTCGTGGGTGCTGCTCGTGCCGCCCGCGGGGGCGCTGGCCACCTGGGTGGCCAGCCGGCTGCTGGGGGTGCGCCGCGACGGGGTGTCGATGGTGGCGTCGGGCCTGGTGGGCTTCCTCCTCGGCATCGTCTTCGCCGGGGCGGTCACCGCCTGGGAGTGGGACGACATCCGCATGGTCGGGCTGACCCTCGTGTTCGGCACCGTGAACACCATGGTCATCGCCGTCGGGCTCGACCTGCTGCGAGCGCCGGGCACGGCGGCCCGGGGCACCGCCTCGGAGCTGCTCGGCCTGCCACGCGCCCTGTCGACGTCGGCCACGTCGCTGGCCCGCTACCGGGAGCTGGCCGGCATCGCCCGCCGCAACGGGCTGCTGGCCCGGCGCCACGTCGACCTGCGCGACCCCGCGTTCACCGCCGAGTTCGGCCCGCAGCTGCGGGCCACGCTGGAGGAGGCGGGCGGGCTGTTCGTGAAGCTCGGCCAGGTGGCATCCACCCGCTCGGACCTGCTGCCGTCGGAGCTGTGCGACGAGCTGGCCAAGCTCCAGTCCCACGTCCGCCCCGACCCCGAGCTGCTCATCCGGGCCCAGCTGGAGGAGGAGCTCGGGATGACGCCCGAGGAGGCGTTCACCACCTTCGACTGGGAGCCGCTGGCCAGCGCGTCGATCGCCCAGGTGTACGCCGCCACCGGCCACGGCGGCCGGGACTGGGTGGTGAAGGTGCGCCGCCCGGGCCTCGAGGAGCAGATCCAGCGCGACTCCGATGCGGTGCTGCTGCTGGCCCGCATCATCGAGCACCACACCGCGCTCGGCCTGCGCATCAGCCCCACGGAGCTGGCCGGGGAGTTCCTGGCCGGGGTCCGCGAGGAGCTGGACTTCCGCATCGAGGTCGGCAACGCCCGGAGCCTGGCGGCGGCCACCCCGCCCGGCAGCGGCGTCCGCATCCCCGAGATCGACGCCGCCCGCTCCACGCGCAAGGTGCTCATCGAGGAGCGCGTCACCGGCGTGGAGCTGGGCGACGCCGCCGGCCTCCGCGCTGCTGGCCACGACCCGGCGCTTCTCGCCCAGCGCCTGGTCGAGGCGGTGCTGGGCCAGCTGTTCCACTCCGGGGGCTTCCACGCCGATCCCCATCCCGGCAACGTGATCGTCCAGCCCGACGGCACCATCGCCCTCATCGACTTCGGCGCGGTCGGCCACCTCGGCAAGCAGCAGCGCGCCGTCATCGTGCAGCTGATGGTGGGGGCGGTCACCGCCGACGCGGTCACGCTCCGCCAGGCGCTGGAGCAGGCCGGCCTGGTGGGCGACCCCACCCAGGACGGCGCGCTGGACCGGGCCATCGACGAGTTCCTCGGTCGCCACGTCCAGGCCGGTGGCGGCATGGACGCCTCGGTGTTCGAGGACCTGATGGAGATGCTGACGGACTTCGGCCTGCACCCGCCCCGGTGGATGGGCAGCCTGGGCCGCACGTTCGTGACGCTCGAGGGCACCCTGCGCACCGTGGACCCGGGGTTCTCGCTGGTGGACGCGGCCACCACGCTCGGCACCTCGATCGTCGCCCCCGACCTGGCCCCCGGGTCCCTGAAGGAGGCGTTCGAGGCGCAGGCGTTCAAGCAGCTCCCCCGCCTCCAGCGCATCCCGCAGCGGCTCGACGACCTGCTGGGCCAGGCGGCCGAGGGCCGGCTGTCGGTCCGCCTGTCGGCGTTCAGCCACGAGAAGGACACCGACACCATCACCACGTTGGTGAACCGCGTGGTGCTGGCGGTGCTGGCGTCGGCGTTGGGCCTGGGATCGACGATCCTGCTGCACGTCGACCTCGACCCCCGCAGCAGCACCGGCGTCACCGTGAACGAGATCCTCGGCTACGTGGGCCTCACCATCGCCGGGGTGCTGATGCTGCGGGTGGTGGCCACCATCGTCCGCGACGGCCGGTCCTGACGCCGCCCGAGGTCGCGGGCCGTCCCTACTTCGGGTCGAAGCGGCGGCGGTACTCGCTGCTGGTGAAGAACTGGGCGACGAGCCGGTCGATGCTGCTGCCGGCCTCGGTGCGCTTCACCCAGTAGGTCCAGCCCGACGGGTCCGGCTTGCGCTGGAGGAGCCCGGCGTAGGTCATGAGCACGTTGACCCGGGCCTGGTACCGGCGGTCGGCGTCGGGCGTGGTGACCAGTGCGACCAGCAGGTCGCCGCGGGAGCGGGAGCCGCCGTCGATCCGGCTGACCCACGACGAGCGGGCCGACGCCGACGGCGCCCGCCCCACCACCCGGGCGTAGGCGGCATCCACGAACGCGCCGGTCGCCAGGGCGCCGAGCCCCGACGTGAACGCCGCCTTGGTGCAGACCTCGTCGGCCACGTCGCCCAGCGGGGTACCGCCCTTCACGGCTGCGGTCCACGACGTGAGGTCGGCGAACTCGGGGGTGGTGTCCAGCGCGGCCAGGGCCAGGCGCGCCACCGGGGCCATCGAGCGCCCGAACTCGGTGGAGTCCAGGAAGTCGAGGATGACCTGCGGGATGGTGGCCGTCTTCTTGTCCAGCCGGCCCGACCAGTAGGCGATGCCCGACGGGTCGCCCTCGCGGCCGAGGAAGTCCCGGTACTGCTGCTCCACCAGCTCGGTCGACGTGGCGAACGGGACCCACGGGCCGGTGGTGATGGGCCCGATCACCTCCTCGCCGGGGTCGCCCTTGAACAGGTGCAGGTCCTCGTAGTCGGCGCCCATGATCCCGGCGACGTCGCCGTCGAGCCACGGACCCAGCACCGAGGCGTACACGGACCGGAAGTCCACGTGGGTCTTGGGGTCGCCGCGTCCGTCGAGGTTGTTCAGGTCGGGCGCCTGGCCGTAGAACCCGCCCTTCACGTTGTCGCCGATGACGAGCATGGTGGAGGCGTTGCCGTGGTCCGTGCCGCCCGACGCGTTGGCGGCGGCGCGGCGGCCGAACTCGGAGAAGGTCATGATCGTGACCCGCCGGGCCCACTCCGGCGCCAGCGCCCGGTAGAAGGCGTCGATGGCTGTGTCGAGCTCGGTGAGCAGCGCCGGCTGCTCGGCCGCCTGCCGGTCGTGGGTGTCGAAGCTGCCGAACGAGGCGTTGAGCACCCGGATGCCGAGGTTCGCGTTGATCAGCCGGGCGGCCAGGGTGAGCTGGGCCGGGAGCGCGTCGTCGGCCAGCGGCGGGGTGAACAGCGGGTCCAGGTCGCCGGCCAGGTCGATGGCCTGGGCGCCGGCGCGGGCCAGCTCGTCGCCCCACTGGCCCTTGCCCGATGCCCCGGAGGCGAACGAGGAGAGGGCGGCGTAGGAGGCCACGTCCACCGGCCGGGACGTGTCGGCGCCGTAGAGCTCGCCGCCGGTGTCGAGCGCGGTGATGACCGCCTGCTGGCCGGCGAGGTGCAGCGGGACCGACGCCCCGATGGTCACGCCGCGCAGCCCGGCGGCGGACTCGGGGATGCCGTCGAGCCAGCGGCCCAGCCAGCCCGAGCTGCGGCTGCTGGTGGCCGTGCCCGCCATCCAGGTGGCCGTGGACGAGAAGTGGCTGTGGTCGTCGCCGGTCTGGCCGACGCCCTGGATGACCGCCACCTTGCCGCTGTCGTAGCGGCCCTTCAGCTTGGCGAGCGTGGGGTGGAAGCCGTAGCTGCTGGTGAGGGCCAGCGGGTTGGTGACGGCCAGCGTGCCGCGCAGCGCTTGGTAGCGGCTGCTGCTGCGGGGCGGGACCATGTTGAGCCCGTCGTTGCCGCCGCCCATCTGGATCACCAGCAGGATGCCGTCGTTCGGCCCGATGGGGCTGGCCAGCGCGGCGAGCGGGTCGAACACCGTCGGCAGCAGCGACAGCGCGCCCGCCGATGCCGCAGCGCCCAGCAGGAAGCTCCGGCGCGTCACCTGGCCGGGGATCGATGCCGCCGGGATGGACAGCAGCTCCTGGATCGCTTCGTGCTCGAGGTCGCTCATGACAGCTGGAAGTCCGGGGTGAGGGTGACGAGGGCGGCCAGGCCGGCGGACGCGGTGGAGGCTCGGCCGGCGGACCGCTCGCCGCTGAGGTACGACTCGAGTCGGGTGCGGGTGGCCGACGACGGGTCGTCGATGCCGAAGCGGTCCAGCGCGGCGCCCACCGCGTCGGCCACCGAGAGCGAGTTCCACGCCGCCACCGTCCCGGCGGCCTGCAGCCTGGCCCGCAGGATCGCCGAGATCTCCCCCTTGGCCCACGTGGCCGAGCTGGAGATCCACGCCCGGTTCTGCCGCCAGCCCGACACGTTCGGCGGGCGGTAGAGCACCTGGCCGAGACGCTGCTGGTACTTCTCGATGCCGAGCTGCTCCACCGGCAGGCCGGTGGCCCGCAGGATCGCCACCTCCCACTCGATGGGGCTGCGCACCAGCGCGATGCGGGTGGAGGCCAAGCGGAACTCGGGCCGGAGGAACACCAGCTTCAGGAACGCCTTCACGTTCAGGTTCGCCGCGATGAACGCGGCCGCCAGCTCGTCGAGCAGCTCAGCGGACGGGTTCGGGTAGGCGAACGCAGACCAGATCCGCCCGGCCAGGTAGCGGGCGCTGACCGGCTGCTTGGAACCGCGCAGGATCTCGGTGATGGTCTCGGGGCCGTCCCAGTTCCGGGTGATGCCGAACAGCGTCTTCGGCCCGGTGTCGTGCTGGGCCGGCCGGAACACGTAGGTCCCGTCGGTGGCCTGGAGGTTGTGGCCGGTCCACGCCCGGGCCATGGCGATGACGTCGTCCTCGGTGAAGGTGCCGTTGCCCATGGTGAACAGCTCCATGAGCTCCCGGGCGAAGTTCTCGTTGGGGGCCTGCTTCTTGTTGGCCGCGTTGTCGAGGTAGTCGAGCATCGCCGGGTCGATGGCCATGGCCTGCATCAGGGCGTGGAGGTCGCCCAGCCCGAGCTTGCGCCAGGTCTGGATCTGCTTGAACACCGGGAGCATGTCCGGGTTGGGCACGGCCGAGGTGAGGATGCCGTGCCAGAAGAACGCCGTCTTCTCCACGATCGGGGTGGGCGTGGTGGCCATCCGGGTCATCCAGTACCGGTGGGCCGTCACGATCGACCGGCCGAGCGGCGTGGCGGGGTCGGCGATGTCGGCGGGGATGGACTCGGCCGGGCTGCCCGTGGTGGTCAGCGCGGCATCGACCACCACAGACCAGGAGGCCTTGGCCATGAGCGCGTCGACCTCGGCGGGCTTGGCGAGGAAGCCGGTCCGCCGGAGCAGGTGGGCCACGTCGGCGCGGGTGAAGTCAGCCATCGCCGGGTGACGGTAGTCACCAGTTGTGAGGAGCCTGTGAGCCGCTCAGTGGTCGGCGAGCCACGCCTCGGAGGCCGCGAACTCGGACTCGATCTGGGCCTCGAGCTGGGGTCGGAGCGCCCCGGCCACCTTCTCGCCGATCATCGGGACCTTGACCTTGATGGCGAG
>CALANQ010000039.1 GCA_937926025.1 uncultured Acidimicrobiales bacterium | reverse complement strand
GCGTCGCCATCAGGTACCAGCCGGGCACCTGCGCGTAGCCGTGTCGGGCGTAGAGGCGGGCCTTGGCGAGGTTGTCGGGATCGGAGCTCGCCTCGAGTCGGGTGAACCCGTGGACCTGCGCCCAGCGGATCTGTTCCTCCTTCAGTGCGCTGGCTATGCCGCGGCCGGTCGATGCCGAGTCGACGTACGTCCCGACGTGGGCTGCGACGTCTGGGCGGGCGCCGTCCACGAGCAGCGTGGCGAAGCCGACGACCTGGTCGTCGACGAGTGCGACGGTCGTCCGACGGGTGCCGGCGACGTCCAAGGCCAAGAATCGCTCCTGCCAGGCCGTCGCCGACAAGGACCCCTCGACGCGCGGACGCTGTTCGGCGATTCGCCAGAGCCCGATCACCAGGTCGGTGTCCTCGACGAGCGCCAGGGTCCGCACCCCCGAAGTGGACGCCTCGCAGATCGGCGGGTCCACCTCCCGGGTGAGGTGGCGCACCAGGCGCGGCTCGTGGCGGACGATCACCAGGCCGCGCCGCTTGGCGAAGCCCGTGCTCCAGTCGTCCGCCGCCTCGACACGCACCTCGATCGGGAGGTCGGGCGTCCAGGCGACCAGATCGGCCCACACCGATCCGCCGTGGCCCTCGCCGCGTGCGCCGGTCGCGATGGACACCCAGGCCGTGACGACGTCGGCGCCTGCGACCGCAAGGCCGGCACCGATGGGTGTCGCCCGTCGGTCGCGCAGGATCGTCTGCCGATGGTCGAGCGCGCCGTCCAGGAGCGTCGTCAGCGCGGCACGGCTCCACGCCCGGGCGGCGACCGCTGCGTTGTGGACCGAGAGCCAAGCGTCCCCGTCCGCTTCGGTCCGGACCGATGTCAGGTCCATGGCAGGTGGAGCAGGGCTGGCGGTCGACGGATCCCCGCCCACAGCCCGTCCGCGGCGCCGGCGAGTCCGTACGGCGAGGTCGGCGTCTCGATGGGGCAGGCCACGCTGCCGGTGGTGGCGCCGATGGCCCAGATCGAGGCGGCATCGGTGCAGGCCACCCACACGATGCCCCCATGTGCGATCGAGCACCATGGCGACGCGCCGACTCGGACGGCCGGGCCTACGGACGGTCCCACCGGATCGACCGGGTAGACGAGGCCCTCCTCGACGTGCGTGACCCACAGGCGGTCCGTCGTGACGGCCACCCCGTGGACCCCGGGTCCCGCGCTCACGCTCAGACGGGATCGGAGCTCGCCGGTGACCGGATCGTGGGCGCAGATCGTTCCGTCTCGCCAGCACGCGACCCACAGGCTGCCGAAGGCCAGGGCCATGGCTGACGGCCAGCCATCGGTCGTGGCCTCGGCCAGCAGGGCACCGGTGGTCGGATCGATGCGTCCGATGCGGTCCCCCGGGTGGTCGGAGAACCAGACCGCCTCGTGGTCGATGGCGATGCCCCAGGGCCCCTCGCCGATGACCGGCGTGGTCAGCACGGCGTGGTCGGCGAGATCGATGCGCAGGAGGCTGCCGGCCTGGTTGTCGCTGACCCACAGGTGGTCGGAGCCGGCGGCGAGCAGGAACGGCCGCTGCGCCCGGGTGACCTCGGCCAGCTGCCCGGTGCTCACGTCGAGGCGGTGGATCGCGCCCTGCTCGCCGCCCGCGCTCCACACGGCGCCGGGGGTGGTGGCGATGCCCCACGGAGGTTCCGGAAGGTCGATCACGGCAGCGCTCCGGTCAGGTCGAGGAGGCGCGACTCTCGGAGCCGGGGCGGGGTGGAGCTCCGGCTGGTGACGGCCGCGACGGCTCCCCCGCCTACGTGAACGGCCTGGCTGGACCAGCCATCGATCAGCTCGACGGGTGAGCCGGGAAGGGGAAGGCGCTCGAGGGGGCGCAATGTGCGGATGTCGAGGCGCAGACCGAGCCCGACAGCCTTCACCGCCGACTCCTTCAACGTCCACAGGCGCAAGATGGCATCGGGCTCGCTCGCCAGGGACGCCTCGGGAGGCGACGCGATCAGGTCCCACAGCTCGGCGGTGGGTTCGGGTGCGCCGGCCTCCGCCTCGATGTCGACGCCGAGGTCGTTGGCCCGGTCCATGCCGATCAGCACGTGCTCGCTGCTCCGAGACCAGCTGACGAAGGGCATCCCGTCGACAGTCGGCCGTCCGGACCCCTGGGACCCGATGCGCACCTGGGCCGGGTCGCACGCCAGCGCCTCGGCGAAGACCAGCCGAACCGCGAGGTGGGCCAGCGCGAACCAGGTGCGCGCCGCCTCGACCAGTAGTCGGTCGTGGCGAGCGCGCTCCTCGGCTTGGCAGATCCCGAGCCAGCGGCCGACGAGGGCTGGGGCCCCATCGTCGATCCGCACGTGGCGGAGGTCCACGCCCCTCCCGCTACGCGTCAGCCGGAAGCCGGCCGACGCCGTCGCAGTGCTCCTCGATGTACTGGAGGCACGCTGCCTTGGGACCTTCGACCCCCACGGGGCGCCAGCCCGGGGGCACCTCCCGGTAGATGGGCCAGATCGAGCAGAACCGCTCCTCGTTGACCACGACCTGCAGGTCGCCAGACTGCCAATCGATGCCCTCGTCACGATCCATGGGTGCAATGTACCTCCGGGGTTGGAACGGTTCGGTGGGCCGACGCAGCGCATCGGGCCCTCATCCGATCACCAGGCATCGAACGTCGATGCTCTCGCGCTGGTGCCCGATGTCCTCGCCGAAGGGGTCGAACGAGGCGTGCAGGCAGAAGGTCGACGGGCCGTCGCCATCGGGGTCCGAGACGGCGCCATCCGACCGGGCGAACACCCCGGAGGCGTCCCACTGCTTGATGAGGAGCACCTCGTCGCGGTGGAGCTCCGGGTACCACCACCACTCGTGGGCCGCGGCCGGTCGGGCGAAGTAGGCCTCCCCGACCCGGTGCGCGTAGCGGATCTCGCAGGCGGCGAGATCGGGAGCGCGGACCGACGACCCATCGCACATGGCGAGGGCGTTGTCCCGGACCGGTTCGTCGCTGCGGTTGCGCCAGATGGTCACGAAGCGCCAGGGCGTCGATCCGTCGAGGAGCGCATCGAGGCTCGCGGGGTCAACGGGGGCGCGTTCGTCGGCGGCGACGGTGGTGGGAGCCGCGCCCGAGACGAGGTCGCGGATCCACTGCCGACTGCCGTCCAGGGTGAAGTCGGCGTGGACCACCCGGGCTGGGCCGTGGACGAAGCGGCGATCGCCGAGCACCCGCCCGCGCTCGGAGCGCTCCGCCGCTCGGATGTTGTAGTCGAAGGCGATGGCGTGGCTGCCGCCGACCGCGTCGAGCACCAGTTCCTCGCAGCGCGGCAGGTACTGCTCGACGACCGCCGCGTGGTCGAGGAAGTCGATCGCCGGCGTGGGGGCGTGGCGTAGCTCGAACCCGTTGCGTGCGACCTGGGGTGCGGCCGGTCCACGGGCGCCGCGGGCATCTCGCACCTCGGTGTCGACCTCTTGGATCTCGACGCCGCTGATGGTGCGGTCCACGTCGGCGTCGGGCTCGATGGAGAGGGTGCCGTCGCGACGGATCGATCCCGGAGCGTCTTGGCTCAGGTAGGCGAGGGTGGTGCGACTCACGCGAGCTCTCCGTGGGGTCGGGAGGCGCGCATCACGAGGGCCTCGAGGTGCGGAAGAAGAACGTCTGGAATAATCGGCCGCCGTCGGAATCGGCACCGAACCCGGGCTCGCCGCGATGTAGGGCGGTGGCGGGGAACAGGAGGGCGCGGTTGAACCGAGCCGGGACCTCTGCCACCGGGACGAAGCGGCGCACCCGCGCGTCGAAGGTCCGGACCGGTGTCGTCCACGCGTCGGGCTGGTGCCGAGGTGCCCAGAACGTGGTTCCGGTCGATGCTGGGCCGTCGGGCGCGAGGTAGACCAGCGCCGCCCACACGTCTTGGCCGAGGTCGGTGTGGTTGTGGACGTTGCTCGCGTTCAACGCGAACAGGTTCTCGCTGAGCTTCACGTTGAACGCGCCGTGCCAGAGCGTGGCGAGACCACTGACGTCGCTGAGGAACTCCTCGCGGTCGATGGGCTGGCCCAGGGCCTGCTCGAAGCGGACGCGAGCCTCCTCCATCAGGTCGTCGGAGGACGGGGCCCGTGCTGTCGCTGTCTTGAACCAGCCCTGCTCGTAGGGGAGAAGCTCGGACGACAGCCCAACCGATCGCACCTCGTCGGGCGTCGCGTAGAAGTCATCGATGACGAACACCTGGTCACGCCCGGGCCCGTCGAGGAAGGCGTCGAGGTCGAGGCGGCACCTCGGCCGCCCGAGGATCCGCTCGACGGTGGCATCGGTGATCGCCCGCGGACCCATGCCGTCGAGCAGCAGGTGCCGCTCGGGGTGGTCCGAGCGGCGACGCAGCCACGACACGCGGAGCTGGGCGTGCAAGGCGAGCGACGGGGTCGCCAAGACCATGGCCGCGTCGGCGAGCGCTCGCGCGGGACGGTCGGACGGGTCGCGCGCGAACAGGCACGGGTTCGGGAACCCACCCACCCGGTCGAAGCCCAGGTAGAGGCGCCGCTCCCTCCGGCCGTCCTCGAGCGACATCGCCGGCATCCTAGGCAAGCCCCAACTCATCGAGGATCGCCGACAGCTCATCGGGGGACACCGCCGCATCCGGGAAGTCAGACGGGTGGTACGGCCGCGGCTCGGCGAGGAGCAGCTCGATCTCTGCCACCATCGCCTGGCCGACGGTGGCGACGTCATCGGCGGCCGAGCCGGCGATCGAGATGGAGAGGCGGTCGCCGACCTGGCGGCAGTTGACCTCGATCCGGCAGGGGCGCGGGTCGAGCGGCGCTCGGTTCGGCCAGGGCGCGGGCTTGTGTCGCCATCCATCTTGGGGAGGGGGGACCGTGCGGCCGAGGTGGTTCAGCACGACCTCGCCCGTCGGCCCGTGGGATCGCGGCAGGTCGAGGAGGCCGCGAACACGCGCCAGCGTGACGAGCGGAGCCTCGCCTGGTGGGGCGGGGAGGGTGACGGGTGCGATCTCGGTGAACCATCCGACGGTGCGGGAGAGGTCCTCATCGTCTGGTCGTCCGTGGCCCTCGAGGTCGATCGTGACCTCCGGGCGATCCCAGAGCCGGCACAGGACCCGGGCGAGGGCGGTGGCCGTCACATCGAGGCCGGCGACGCCCGCGACATCCGCGGCCCACCGGACCACGGGGCCGTCGAAGCCGGGGCGCGGGTGGACCTCGACCGGCCGACCTCGTCGCGCCCATGCTGCGAACGGCAGCGTCGATGGACCGAGTGGCTCGCCCTCGTAGCAGGCCTGCAGGTCATCGATCAGGGTCGGCCAGGACACCGCATCGACGGCCAGGTGGTGGATCACCAGCAACAGGCGAGGACCGGCCACCGCCGCTGCCACGAGCCGGCCTTGGGCCAGGTCAATCCGGCCGTGGACGGTCGCGGCGACGTCTGCCAGGTCCGCCGCGACCTCGACCTCGATCGGCGGCGCGGCCGCCTCGAGGCGCTGCTGATCGCCGTCGAACCGCAGTCGGAGGGCGTCGTGGTGGGAGGTCAGCTCGGCGAGCGCCCGAGCGAGCCGGTCCGGGTCGAGGCCGACGGGGGCGGTGATCACCACGGACATGTTCCAATGGTCCGGCCGCGTCAGGCCGAGGCCGAAGAACCAGGCCTGGACCGGCGTCAGGGGCACGGGACCGGGGGCGGCACCATCGTTGGACGGCGCGGCGCGTCCGAGGTGCGGCACCAGCTCGCGGATCGTCGGATGGGTGAAGAGCGTGCGGACGTTGAGGCCCAGGCCGGCCCGTCGAGCGCGCGCGACGACGTTGATCGCCAGGATCGAGTCGCCGCCCAGCGCGAAGAAGTCGTCGTCGAGCCCGATGCCGTCGACGCCCAAGGTGAGCTCCCAGATGGCTGCGATCGCGACCTCGTCGGCGGATCCGGGCGGCGCGGCCTGCCGAGGCTTCGGCGCGGCCGGTTCGGGCAGGGCGTGGTGGTCGATCTTGCCGCTGGGGGTCAGGGGCCATTGGTCGACCTGGACGTAGCGCGAGGGGACGAGGTGGGGTGGGAGGGTGGCCTCCACGGCAGCTCGGTCGACGGCGCCGCGGACCCATGCGACGAGCTGGCCCTGGTGCAGCCCGACCACGGCGTCGCCGAGCACCGCTTCGACCTCGGCGGGCTCGACTCGGTGGCCACGCACCTTGATCTGCCGATCCGATCGCCCGAGGTAGTGCAGCTGGCCATCTCGCCAACGCACCAGGTCGCCCGTCCGGTAGAGGCGCCCGCTGCCTCCCGGGTCGGGGATGAACCGCTCGGCCGTGAGGGCGGGACGTCCGCAGTAGCCGCGGCCGACCCCGTCGCCGCCGACGTAAAGCTCGCCCACTGCGCCGGGTGGGACGGGTTCCAGGAACCGGTCGAGCACGACGAGGACCGTGTTGGCGATGGGCCGGCCAATCGGGAGGGGCCCGTCGCCGAGCGCCGACACGTCGATGGTCGCCTGGCAGCAGCCGACCGTGGTCTCGGTCGGCCCGTACTCGTTGACCACGCAGACCGCGCCGACCAGACCGGCGAGCGAGCGTACCTGGTCGGCCGTCACCTGCTCGCCCCCCACGATGAGGTTCGGCGACCGCACCTCGGTGGTCTCGGTCGTCCCCAGGGCGGCGGCGTGCGATGGAGTGAGCTTCAAGAACGCCAGATCCACCGATGCTGCGACGAGGAGCTCGTCGAGCCGGTCCACCAGGTGGACGGGACCACCGTTCGAGAGGCCCACGAACAACTCCGTGACGGACAGGTCGAAGCTGACCGGCGAATGGCTGCAGGTGGCTCCGACCGCTCCGTAGTGCTCCGCAGCCCACCGCACGTAGCTGACGACGTTGCGGTGCTCGATCACGACGCCCTTGGGCCGGCCGGTCGACCCCGAGGTGAAGATGAGGTAGGCCGGGTCGGTCGGCCTGACGGGTGCCACCGGGCGGTCGTGTCGGCCTGGGTTGCGAACCGGCTGGTCAAGCACCACCTCGGCGCCCGCTTCTCGGCAGATGTCGGCCACCCGCGCCGGTGGCGTGGCGGGGTCCAGTGGCAGGTAGGCGGCTCCGGCCTTCAAGCTGGCGAGGATCGAGACCACCAGGTCCACCGTGCGGTCGAGCTGGATGGCCACGACGCTTCCCGGGCCTACCCCCGACGTGATCAGCTCGTGCGCCAGGTGGTTGGCCCGGCGGTCCACGTCGAGGTAGGTGTGCGGCCCGTCGCGGTCGACGACCGCGACGGCGTCGGGCTGGACGTCGACCTGCGCCTCGACGAGCTGGTGGAGGCAGCGGTCCGACCGGGCCATGGTCGGTCCAGTGAGGCGGTCGCCAGCCTGGTGGTCGTGCTCGACCACCGGCACCTGGCACACGAGGCGGCTCGGGTCGGCGGCCAGCCCGACGAGGACGGTGGCCACCTGGCCGGCCAGGGCATCGACCTCTGCAGGGTCGAAGAGGTCTGCGTCGTGGTTGAGCACGATGGCCGGGTGCTGCCCCGTGACGAAGGTGAAGGCGAGGGGAAGGTGCGACCCCTCGTCGATCCGCCCGGCCTCGAGCTCCTCCCGGTTGGGGTAGTTCTCGACGGCGACGACGCTGTCGAACAGCGGCGTCGGTGACCGGATCTCGCTGACCCGCTGCACCTCGGCGAGATCCGCGTGCTCGTGGTCGCGGAGCTCGACCGCGGTCCGGTGCACGCGCTCGACCCAGGCGCCCGCGGTGCAGAACGGGTCGAGCTCGACTCGCATCGGGACCGTGTTCATCACGAGGCCGACCACCCGGTCGATCCCATCCACGTCGAGCGACCGCCCCGACGTCGCCATGCCGAACACCACGTCTGTGGTGCCCGCATGGCGCGCCAGCACCACCGCCCACGCCGCCGCGGCGATCGAGCTGATCGTGACGCGCCGGTCCCGGGCGAACGCGGAGAGCGCGTCGACGCGCTCCGGTGGCAGCGGGTGGCGGATCGACCCCCGACGCCCGACGTGGTGAGAGTGTCGTCCGAAGGGCAGCGGCGTCGGGGCGCGGAAGCCCGCCAGGTGCTCGAGCCAGAACGTGGCCTCGTCGGATCGGTCGACCCGGGCGAGCGCCAGCACGACCTCCCGGAACGACGGCGGTGCGCTGAGCGGGACGCCGCGGTAGGCGCGCTCGACGTCCTGGAGGACGAGTGCCGCCGACCAGCCGTCGAGGATCAAGTGTCGGTAGGTCCACACCAGCTCGTACCGGTCTCCTCCCCGAGCGACGAGCTCGACCCGCATGAGCGGGGCGGCGTGCAGGGGTAAGGCGGCGGTCGGACCTTCGCTGGTGACGATCTCGATCTCCCAGTCGACGGCGTCGGGCGCCAGCACCACCTGCACCGGTTGCTCGGACTCCTCCCAGAGGAACGCCGTCCGCAGCGCCGGGTGGAGGGCCACGACCTGGCGCCAGGCAGCCCGGTACCGGTCGACGTCGAGGTGATCGTAGGAGCGGCGGAACCGTTCCAGGTACACCTGGTCGTCAGCGTCGCGCACGGCGTGGAAGAGCATGCCCTGCTGCAGTGGCGTCAGCGGGTAGATGTCCTCGATCGTCGGCTCTGCGCCCATCACCCGCCTCCGAGCAGTCGATCCAACGCCCGGCCCAGCTCGTCGTCGGTGAGCCCGGCCGCGGGGAAGTCGGTCGGCCGGTAGCGGTCGGCCTCCCGGCGGGCGGCCAGGCCGGCCAGCACGGCGTCGATCAGGCGCTCGATGTCGTCGGGATCCCGCAGGTGGTCGACGCGGAGGACGAAGGTGCCGTCGGCGCGGCGACCGGCCAAGATCTCGACCTCGTAGGGCCGGCCGTTGGTCGGCGCTCGATTCCCGGCCCGCGCTGACGCGGCGATGCGCCATGCTCCCTCGCGTGGCGGCAGCTCGCGTCCGGCGTCGTTCAGCACGACCTTCGCCACCTCACCCGGATCTCCCGCTCCACGGGTGATGGTGGTGAACCAGCCGACCGTGCGGGTCAGGTCCTCATCGGCGTCGCGTCCGTGGCCCTCCACGTCGAAGGGCTCGCCGAGGACCTCGGCGAGCACCTCGATCAGGCCGGTGGCCTGGACCGGGTCGAGGTCGATCGTGCGCACCGTCGTGCGCACGATCCCCTGGTGGTTGGGCTGGGGCGTCACCGGCGTCGAGGTGCCCCGCCTCGCCCAGGTCGCGAAGGGCAGCGACGCCGGAGGAAGCGGCGTGCCGTCGTAGAGGCACTGGAGGTCCTCGACGAGGATGCCCCACGAGATCGCGTCGACCACGAGGTGGTGGGCGATCAGGACCAGCCGGTCCTCGCAGCAGACCGCGGCGGCCACGCGCCCCGTTGCCAGGTCGAGGCTGGCCTGCGCGGCGGCGACGGCGGCGTCGAGGTCGTGCGGGGTGACGGCTGCGCACGCGATGGGGGGACCGGACGCCTGGAGCGACTGCTCGTGGCCGCGGAACCGCAGGCGCAGGGCATCGTGGCGTTCGACGAGCTGGTGCAGGGCCTGCTCGATCCGCGGTGGGTCCAGCTCCTCCCCAGCCTCGATGGACACCGACTGGTTCCAGTGGTCGGGCTGCGCGACGTCGAGGCCGAAGAACCACGACTGGATCGGGGTCAACGGGACCGGCCCCGGGGCGGCCACCGCCGAGCCCGGACCGAGGTCGGTGACCCGGGCGGCCAGGCCGGCCACGGTGGGTGCCTCGAAGACGTCGCGCGCCGACAGCGCATGGCCGAGGCGTCGGGCCCGGCTGACCAGGTGGATGGCGGTGATGGAGTCGCCGCCGACGGCGAAGAAGTCGTCGTCCACAGCCACGTCGTCCCGACCGAGGAGGTCGGCGATGATCGCGGCCAGGTCGCCTTCGATCGCGGTGGGGGGTC
>CALANQ010000038.1 GCA_937926025.1 uncultured Acidimicrobiales bacterium | reverse complement strand
CGGCCGCGGTCCCTGCCGCCGACGAGGCGTGCGAGGGCACCACGGTGCCGCTCCCCGACGGGGTGCTCGGCGCCCGGTCCCCGTACTTCACCGCCGACGGGAAGGCGATGGTCTTCTCCGCGACCGAGACCGGCGGCGACACGGTCGAGCTGTTCCGCATGGCGGTCGACGGCACCGGCCTGGCCTGCCTGACCTGCGACGTGCCCCGCACCAGCGACGAGCCGTACCTCAAGGCGCTGCCGTTCAGCGACGGCAAGCGGGTCCTGATCCGGGTGGGGGAGCAGAGCCCGGTGAAGAACGGCACCCACGCCGTCGTCGAGTGCTCGCCCAGCGTCGCCGAGTGCACCGACGCCACCGTCGTGCCCATCGAGGTGCCGGCCACCGACGACGACGCGCTGGTCCAGCCCCAGCGGGAGTTCCGCATCGCCCCCGACGGCAAGACGGTGGGCTTCACCCAGGTCCGCACCGACGAGGACGGCGGCGAGCGGTTCGTGTCCATCGTCGGGACGCTGAGCAAGGACGGCGACCGCTACGTGGTGGAGGACCCCCGGGCCATCACCGCCCTCGGCGAGCTCAAGAACTTCACCCCCGACGGCAAGGCGGCGCTGATCTCCGCCTTCACCACCCTGCCCGACCGGGCCGCTGATCCCGACGTGGTGGCCATCGACCTGGCCACCGGCGACCTCTCGGACGTGACCGACAACGGCGACTACGACGAGGACCTGGCCTTCGCCCCGGACATGGCGTCCTACGCCGTCTTCAGCGCCCGCGGCCAGGGCCTGTTCGAGACCGTGGCCCAGGTCCGTCGGCCCAACGACATCGGCCCCGGCCTCGACTGCCTCTTCGGCTACCTGTTCGCCAACCGGCGCAAGGAGCTGCTGGAGCCGTGGCTGGTGCCCACCGGTGCCGAGCAGCAGGGCGAGCTCGGCCAGCTGCTCAACCCGGGCTCGCTCGACGAGGGCTGGGACGCCCGGACCCTGGCCTCCTGGAACCCCGACGGCGCCAGCATCCTGTTCTGGGAGGACAAGGGCGACCCCTTCGCCGCCCCCACCGCCGACGGCACCCGCTTCGTCATCGTGGACCTCACCGACCGGAAGCCGGCCGATCCGGTGGACCCGGCCTCGTCGCCGACGCCGACCTGGGCGCCCGAGCTGAGCGGGTACGTGCCCGACGCCCTGCCGGTCGCCGAGTCCCGGAAGGGCGAGGAGTCGGGGTCGGTCACCGTCACCCAGACCGACGGGGACGAGCCCGGCTCGGGCACCATCGAGGTCACCTACGACGGCTACTCGGACGACGGTGCCTGGATCATCGACGGCACGGAGTCGTCCACCTACGAGGGCGGGCTCACCGGCGACTGCCAGTACCAGGCCGACCTGACGGTGTCGGGCGACCACGAGGGCACCCTCACCGCCGACGCGACCATCGGCCCCGGGGCCATCGACGGCACCCTCACCTCCACGGTCGACGGCAACGAGCTCTCCCTGCCCTGACCGCCCCGGCCTGAGCCTGCAGCCGGCAGGAGAGCCGCCGATCAGCCGATCAGCCGGTGACGTTGCGGGTCATGGCGTCGAAGTCCAGCGCCAGCGATGCGTCGTCGCTCTCCAGGGCGTACGAGCGCGATACGTGGTCCACGGTGCCCCACTGCGAGCCGTGGCGGGGGAAGTCCCCGAGCTGCTGCTCCTCACCGTCCACCGTGAACGGGCCGGTGGACCCGAAGCGGAGGTCGCCCGAGGTGGGCGAGGTCCAGGTGACGTCGAACCCGTCGGTCACCTGGGTCACGTGCGGCTCCGAGGCGGTGATGTCGGCGATGAAGGCGTCGAGCGAGTCGGCGGTGGGGGAGTCGCCGACCTCTACGATCCAGACGTTGTCGGGTCCGCCCGCCGCCACCAGGTCGAAGGGCTGCTCCATGCCGAGCGTCGGGTTCTCGGGCCCGTAGGTCCGCCATGACGGGGCCCGCCAGGACCACAGCGCGACCATGCCGCCGTCCTTGCGGGCGAAGGTCCAGTTGCCGTGCCGGCGCACCTCGTCGAAGCGGTCCTGGGGCACGTAGGCGTGCGTGTAGTCCTGGTACCCGAAGATCGACCAGAGCAGCGAGTTGCTGGTCTCGTCCCAGGCCGGTTGGTAGATGTGGATCCCGGTGCGCTCGTGCTGGGCGGACCGGGGGATCGACGCCTCACCGGTCCAGTAGCCGGGCTTGCCGTCGCCCTTGAAGTCCTCGCCCTCGGGCAGGTCCGCTCGCGGGTGGGTGGTGAACACCACGGCGCCCTGGGCGACGGTGGCCTGCCACGCCTGGATCTGGTCGCGCATCTGGCCGAACCGGTAGTCGAGGACGCTGGCCAGCGCCACCTCGTCGCTCCGCCACGAGTACGTGTTCGCCTCCCGCAGGTGGCCGAAGTTCACGATGTCGTGGTTC
>CALANQ010000037.1 GCA_937926025.1 uncultured Acidimicrobiales bacterium | reverse complement strand
CAGACGGGGTGCGGAGGATGGGTCCCATGGCCGCACCGATGACCACCGACGGGCGCAGGGTGCGGGGACGCGACCTGCGCTGCCTGCTGACGACGTGCCTGATCGAGCGGGGTCCGCTGACCACGGCGCGGCTGGCGGAACTGGTGGAGGCAGAGGGCTTCGCGGTCGAGGGTCGGGCCTCGAAGACGGTCGCCGATGCGCTCCGCTGGGAGATCGCCCGCGGTCGGGTCCAGCGGGTCGGCCGGGGTCGCTACGAGTTCTCCGGTACGTCGCGCTCGACCGCCTGGCGGATCCGCACCCGGGTCCGGGAGCTCCGCAGCGAAGCCCGCTCGTTCGCCGACTCGAGTCGATCCCGGGAGTCGGTCCAGCCCCCGATGCCGGTTGTCGCTCCGAAGTGAAACAGCGCCGTGTTCGAGGTTGGGCTCATGAGCCGGTTGTCGCTCCGAAGTGAAACAGCGGGGTGTTCGGGGTTGGGCGTCGCCGCTTTGGGTGGGGCGCATCCGGTGTGCTGCGATCGCAGGCGTGACGCCGACACCGGTCCTGGCCCATGAGATCGTCGAGCGTCCCGGCGCGGCCGATCGCCTGCTGGTCCTGCTGCACGGGTACGGCGAGCCGGCATCGGATCTGCGGGACCGGCTCGCGCTGATCGACCCCGACGGCCGGTACCTGGCGGTGGTGCCCGAGGCGCCGTTCGAGCGGAAGGGTCGCGCCATCTGGCACCGCGCCCTGTCGGTTCCCGAGGTCGCGGGGGAGCAGTACCGGGCCAGCACGGCGGCGCTGGACGCCCTCCTCGGGGCGCTTCAGGCCGAGACGGGGCTCGCCGCCACCGACGCCGTGGTCGGCGGGTTCAGCCAGGGCGGCGGCCTGGCCCTCGGGCTGCTGCTGGGCGCCGACGTCGCCCACCGCCCCCGAGCCGGGTTCGGGGTCTGCAGCTTCCCGCCCCCGGTGCGCGGGCTGCGCGTCGACCGCCGGGCGGCCTCCGGTCGGCCCTACCTCCTGTCGAGCGCCCGGGAGGACCACTTCGCACCGATCGAGGCCTCCCGGTCCGGCGCCGTCCTCCTGCGCGAGACCGGCCTCGACCTGGCCTACGTCGAAGCCGACGGCGCCCACGAGATGACCGACGAGGCGGCCGAGCAGATCGGGGCCTGGCTGGCGGCCGTCGACGGAGGCCAGCGGTGGACCGGCGACCGAGCCGCCGACCTGCTCGCCGGGGTCAGCGCCCGCAGCGGCCTCTACGACGACCTGTGGGAGCACGTGTCCTGACGGTGCGCTCATCGGGTGGTTCCGGTTGGGGCCGCACCCGGGGCACCAGCGATGATGGCCGCATGGATCTGTACCCGGCGATCGACCTCCGCGGCGGCCAGTGCGTGCGCCTCTACCAGGGCGACTTCGCCCAGGAGACCGTGTACGGCGACGATCCGGTCGCCCAGGCCCGGCTGTTCGCCGACGCCGGCGCCCCCTGGATCCACGTGGTCGACCTCGACGCCGCCCGCACCGGCGAAGCCGTCAACCGTCCGGTGATCGCCGCCATCGCCGCCGCCGTGGCCGTCCCCATCCAGACCGGCGGCGGCGTCCGCAACGACGACAACGCCCTCGCCCTGCTCGACGCCGGCGTCCGCCGGGTGGTCATCGGCACCGCGGCGCTCGAAGACCCGGCCTGGGCCCGGTCGCTGGCCGACCGCTACCCGGGGCGGGTCGCCATCGGCCTCGACGTGCGCGGGCGCGAGGTCGCCGTCCGCGGCTGGGTCGAAGGGTCCGGGCGCCTGCTCGCCGACGTGGCCGCCGAGTTCGACGACGCCGGCTTCGCCGCCCTGATCGTCACCCAGATCAACGTCGACGGCGCCGGCACCGGCCCCGACGTCGACCTGTACTCGGAGCTGCTCGACAGCGTCGAGACCGAGGTCATCGCGTCCGGCGGCGTCGGCAGCGCCGAGCACCTGCGCACCCTCGCCAGCCTCGGCGAGGACGGTTCGGCTCCGCTGGCCGGGGCCATCGTCGGCAAGGCCCTCTACGACGGGGCGCTCACCATCGACGACGCCCTCGCCGCCGCCCACTCCGAGTAGGGCCGGCCCCGCCCGGGGCGGTCAGAGGGCGACGATCACCTTGCCGGTGTTGCCGCCGGTGAACAGCAGGTTCAGCGCCTCCGGCGCCCGCTCGAGACCGTCCACCACGTGCACCGAGTGCTTCAGCTTGCCCTCGAGGACCCAGCCGAACAGGTCGCCCTGGGCCTCGGCGAAGCGGTCCTGGTAGTCCAGGATCAAGAAGCCCTCCATGCGGGCCCGGCGGGTGATCAGGGAGAAGTAGTTCTTCAGCCCCGGTGCCTCACCCCGGTCGTTGTACGCCGAGATCGCACCGCAGCACACCACCCGGGCCTTGAGCGCCAGGTTGGCGAGGCAGGCGTCGAGGATCTCGCCGCCCACGTTCTCGAAGTACACGTCGATGCCGTCGGGGCACAGCTCGTGGAGGCGCTTCGACACCGACTCCGACTTGTAGTCGATGGCGGCATCGAAGCCGAGCTCGTCCACCAGCCAGGCGCACTTCTCCGGCCCGCCCGCGATGCCCACCACGTTGGCGGCGCCCTTGATCTTGGCGATCTGGCCCACCACCGACCCGGTGGCCCCGGCAGCACCCGACACCACCACCGTGTCGCCCTCCTTCGGTTCGCCGATGTCCAGCAGGCCGAAGTAGGCGGTCATGCCGGTCACCCCGAACACGCTGAGCACCGCCGTCGGATCCATGCCGTCGGGCACCACCTGACCGGCCCCGGGCGTGTCGTCCAGCACGGCGTGGTCCTGCCAGCCGAGCATCCCGAAGATGGTGGCCCCCACCGGGAAGTGGTCGTTCTGCGACGCCACCACGGTGCCCAGCCCGCCGCTGCGGATCACCGCGTCGATCTCGATGGGCGGCAGGTAGCCGGGCGCGTCGTCCATCCAGGTCCGGATCGTCGGATCGATCGACAGGTGCGTCACCTGCACCACCGCCTCACCCGGTCCCGGCTCGGGCACGTCGACGGTCTCGAGGCGGACGATGGTGTCATCGACCATCCCGGACGGGCGCTGGGCGAGGACGAGGCGGCGGCTCTGCTCGGTCATGGCCGCATCCTCGCACCGAATCCCGGCGGACGCGCCGACGTCCGTCCGGTAGACCGACGGCCGTGGACCCGCGCCGGCTCGACCAGATCGCTGCCGCGGCCACGCCGTCGCCGATCGAGGCCGACGTGGCGGGATGGTGGTGCAAGGCGGCGCCCGACCTGCCGTTCCGTCGCGCCAGCGTCGCTGTCCCACCCGCCGACGCCGCAGCGGACCGGGACCGGTTCCTCGCGAGCCTCGCCACCGTCCGCCGCTGGTACCACCGGCAGGGGCTCCGGCTGATCGTCCAGGTGTCCGATGCGCTCGGCGGGCACCAGGTGGTCGACGGCTGGCTGGCATCGGAGGGCCTCTCGATCGAGGCCCCGGTGCTCGTGATGACCGTGGAGGAGCCGATCGCCGGCGACCGGTGCGTCGAGGACGCCGGCCGCGTCGAGGTCACGGTGGGCATCGACGCGGCCTGGGCCGAGGAGCACGGCGGCACCATCGCCGCAGTCCGGACCGCGGCGTACAGCCGGATGCTCGCAGGGTTCGGGCCCCGGGCGCTGGGTGCGACGTGCCGCATCGACGGCGAGGTCGCCGGCGTGGGCTTCGGGGTGTGCGATGACGGGTGGCTCGGGATCTTCGGCATGCACACGTCGCCGTCGCACCGGCGCGCCGGCGTCGCGTCGGATCTGGTCACCGCCCTCCGCCTGAGCGCCGAGGACCGCGGTGCCACCGGTGCCTACCTGCAGGTCGAGACGGGCAACGCGGCGGCCATCGCGCTCTACGAGCGCCACGACTTCGAGATCAGCCACGGCTACCACTACCGGTCGGAACCGGCGGCGCCCTGATCACGCTTGGGTCGCCGCCCGGACCGGCGGTACCGTCGCCGCCGTGCGAACCGCCCGCGTGATCCCCTGCCTCGACGTCACCGCCGGCCGGGTGGTCAAGGG
>CALANQ010000036.1 GCA_937926025.1 uncultured Acidimicrobiales bacterium | reverse complement strand
CTCGTCGCCCGAGGAGGTCATCCACCATGCCCGGTCCGGGCGGACCCGGTGCCTCCCGGCGTCGCCGTTCACGCACGGCACCGCCCACTGGACCGCCCTGTCCACGCTGCTCCACGGCGGCACGGTCATCATCGACACGGCCGCCACGTTCGACGCCCCGCGCCTGTGGGACCTGGCCGACGCCGAGCGGGCCACGATCCTGGTGATCGTGGGCGACGCCTTCGCCCGGCCGCTGGCCGACGCGCTGGCCGCCGAGCCGGACCGCTGGGCGCTCGACGACCTCCTCGTCGTCCTGTCCGGCGGGGCCGTGCTGTCGCCGGTCGTGCGCGACGCGCTGCTCGAGCACGTGCCCTGGACCGTGGTGGTCGACGGCTACGGCACCTCGGAGACGGGTGGCCAGGGCCAGATGCCCGCCTGGGCCGGCCAGCCGTCCACGGCGCTCCCCCGGTTCCACGTCGATGAGAACACCACCGTGCTCGACGACGCCGGTCGGCCCGCTCCCCCGGGCAGCGGCCTCATCGGCCGACTCGCCAAGCGCGGCCGCATCCCGCTCGGCTACCACGGCGACCCCGAGCGTAGCGCCGAGACGTTCGTCGACCTGCACGGCCAGCGCTGGGCCATCCCCGGCGACCTGGCCCGCGTGGAGGCCGACGGGTCCATCACCCTGCTCGGCCGCGGCGCGTCGTCCATCAACTCCGGCGGCGAGAAGGTGTTCCCCGAGGAGGTCGAGCGGGTGCTGAAGGCGCACCGCGACGTGTTCGACGCCGTGGTCGTCGGCGTCCCCGACGACCGCTTCGGCCAGCGGGTCACCGCCGTGGTGGCGCACCGCCCGGGCCGGCCCGTGGACCTGGCCGACCTCGAGGCGCACTGCCGCGACCACCTGGCCGCGTTCAAGGTGCCGCGGCGGGTCGTGATCGTCGACGAGGTGCGGCGGCGGCCCTCGGGCAAGGCCGACCTGGAGTGGGCGGCGGCGACGGTCCTGGCCGGTTCCGCAGCCGACGGCTGAGCCCGGAAGCCGCTACTCGGCCAGGGCCCCGGTGCGGGTCGGGGTGACGATCAGGCAGGCGACGTCGTGGTCGGCGTCGTCCCACCCGGTCTCGGTGGGGTACTCGACCTTGAGCTCGGCGGTCGGGACCTCCTCCTTCGCGGCGGCGAACGCATCGCCGCACTCGCGCTGGGCGGCGACCACGATCCCCTCGGCACCGGGGTACGGCGAGTCCGCGTCCCGGTCGACGGCGAACACCGACACGACCTCGACCTGGTGCTTGTTCTTGCACGGCGTCTGGCGCCCGTACTGGTCGAGCTCCTCCCGGTCCTCGCCGCGGTCGGGGCCCGACCCGTTGTTCCAGCACGTGCCGTCGGCGCGGGCCGGCTGGTGCCACCCGTCGTCGGCGAGGCGCGCCGTGCGCTGGTAGCCCCACCGTGCGATCTGCACGGAGTGGAGG
Source organism: uncultured Acidimicrobiales bacterium (assembly GCA_937926025.1). Taxonomy (GTDB): domain Bacteria; phylum Actinomycetota; class Acidimicrobiia; order Acidimicrobiales; family Iamiaceae; genus Aquihabitans. The sequence goes on along the minus strand of CALANQ010000036.1, from coordinate 11,396 downwards.
TCGCCGACACCCAGCGGGGCGTCGGCGGGCGGATCGTCGCCGACCGCGGTGAGGACCATGGCGGTCAGCGCCACGATGCCGCCCAGGGCGAGCACCAGGCTGATGGTGGCGAGCCAGAGGCCGCGGGTGCGCTCGGGGTGCACCTGGGCGTGGCGCCGACCGAGGAAGGAGTCGATCACCGCCACGACCAGGGCGACGGCAGCCAGCAGCCAGATGACGGCCACCAGGATCGGCAGGTCGACCAGGTTGCTGCCGAGCAGGGCGAGCACGCCGATGGCCAGCGCGATGAGGCCGGTGCGGGCGGACCGGTCGAGCCGCCGCTCCTCGGGCATCTTCGTCGGGCGGGGCGTGCGGAGCTCGTCAGCGACCACCGGACCGCCGGCGGCCCCGGCCGGGTCGAAGCCGGGGCGACGGGTGCCCGCGGCGAACGGGTCGACGTGGGCGGCCGGCGCCGGTTCGGGCTCGGGTTCCCCTGCGTCCTCGGCCAGGTCCTCGATGAGCTCGGGCATCGACGCCACGACCGTGGGCGGCAGCGCCGAGGCGGGCGCCTCGACCTCGGCGGCCACGGGGGCCGGCACGGGGTCGGCGGCCGTGAGGTCGATGGCGTCGCTGCTGGCCAGCTCGGCCCGCAGGATGATCAGGTCGGATCCGGTCAGCTCGGCCCCCGCCCACGAGGCGGCGATGCCGAAGCGCTGGCACTGGTCGAGGATCATCGACGGGGCGACGTCGAGCTCCTCGGCCAGCTCGGACACGTTCACCGCGGCGCCCCGGTCGAGCCGGCCGTGGCCGCGTGGCTGCTCCCTCGCACGATCCTCTCCCCTCCCACCGCAGGGCGCACCCTCGTTCACCCGGCGGGCCGATGGTAGCCCGCCCCCGGCGCCGGATCGCCGGAACGGCCCCGCACCCGCCGGGTAGGGTCCGGCCCGACCCCGATCTCCACCCCCAGGGAGCCCCCAAGATGGCGTTCAACCTCGCGCAGGTCCACGAAGCGGTGGCCGCGGCCAACCCGGAGCGGCCGGCCATCATCTGGGGGGACCGTCGTTGGACGTACCAGGAGGTCACCGACCGCACCCGGCGCTTCGCCAACGCCCTGCTCGAGCGCGGCATCGGCGTGCACCGCGAGCGCAGCGAGCTGGCGGGCCACGAGTCCGGCCAGGACCACGTCGCCCTGTACCTGCACAACGGCAACGAGTACATCGAGGCCATGCTCGGCAGCTTCAAGGCCCGGGCCGCACCGTTCAACGTCAACTACCGCTACGTGGCCGAGGAGCTCCAGTACCTCCTGGACAACGCGCAGGCGAAGGTCGTCGTGTTCCACTCGGCGTTCGCCCCCACCCTCGCCGAGGTGCTGCCCCAGCTTGACTGCGTGGAGCTGCTGGTCCAGGTTCCCGACGATTCCGGCAACGACCTGCTCCCGGGCGCCATCGAGTACGAGGCGCTGCTGGCGGCCTCGTCGCCCGAGCGGCCCGATGTCGAGTGGTCCCCCGACGACCTGTACATCCTCTACACGGGCGGGACCACCGGCATGCCGAAGGGCGTGCTGTGGCGTCAGCACGACATCTTCATCAGCGCCATGGGCGGCCGCCCGTTCGGCCAGCAGGAGGCGTTCGTCGATCTCGACGCGGTCGTGGAGACCTCCCTGGCGGGCGGCGTCGCCATGATGTCGGCCGCCCCGCTGATGCACGGCGCGGCCCAGTGGGCGACGTTCACCGCCTTCACCAACGGCAACACCGTGGCCCTCCCCCGGGAGACCAAGAAGCTGATCCCCTCCGACGTGTGGGGCAGCGTCGCAGAGCACAAGGTGCTGACGCTCCAGATCGTCGGCGATGCCATGGCCCGGCCGCTGGTCGACGAGCTCGATGCCCGCTCCTACGACCTGTCGGGCCTCCTGGCGCTGGTCAGCGGCGGCGCCGCCATGAACTCGTCGCTCAAGGACCGCTTCTTGGAGCACGTGCCGCACGCCGTGGTGCTCGACGCCGTCGGCTCCTCGGAGACCGGTGCCCAGATGGGCCACACGTCCATGAAGGGCGCCACCGCCACCGGCACGTTCCAGCCCGGCCCCGAGACCTCGGTGGTGTCGGCGGACCTCACCACCGAGCTGGCGCCCGGCTCCACGGAGACCGGCTGGCTGGCCCAGCGCGGCCACGTCCCGCTCGGGTACCTCGGCGACGCCGCCAAGACGGCCGCCACCTTCCCCGTCATCGAGGGCACCCGCTTCGCCGTCCCCGGCGACCGGGCCAACTGGAACGCCGACGGCATCATCGAGCTGCTCGGCCGGGACTCGGTCACCATCAACTCGGGCGGCGAGAAGATCTTCGCCGAGGAGGTCGAGCAGGCCCTGGCCCACCACCCGTCGGTCTACGACGTGATCGTGGTGGGCCGGCCCAGCGAGCAGTGGGGCTCCGAGGTGGTCGCCATCGTGCAGCTCGCCGAGGGGGCCACCGTCACTGACGACGAGCTCCTGGCCGAGGCCGTCACCCACATCGCCCGCTACAAGCTGCCGAAGGCGTTCGTCTACCGCGACGCCCTCGTCCGCTCCCCCGCCGGCAAGGCCGACTACCGCTGGGCCCGCGACCAGGCCCTCGGCTGATCAGTCGAGGTCGGCGAGCTGCGCCTTGACCCCGTCGGCTTCGGCCCCGATGGTGGTGTCGTCGCCGTGGCCGGTGTGCACCACCGTGTCGGCCGGCAGGGTCAGCAGCCGCTTGGCGATGCTGTGGAGGATCGTCGGCTTGCTGGAGAACGAGCGCCCGGTGGCGCCCGGGCCACCGTGGAAGAGCGTGTCGCCGGAGAAGAGCACGGCCCCGTCGGCGTCGTGGAGGCAGCAGCCGCCCGGGCTGTGACCGGGCGTGTGCAGCACGCGCAGCGTGGTGCCACCCACCGCGATCTCCTGGCCGTCGGCGAGCGGGGCGTCCACCGGCCGGTCCGGGTTCACCACCTCCCACAGCATCGTGTCGGCGGGGTGCAGCCAGATCGGCGCGCCGACGGCGTCGGCCACCTCGGCCGCCACGTTGATGTGGTCGTTGTGGCCGTGGGTGCAGAGCACGGCCACCACCCGGCGCCCGGCCACGCCCTCGATGATGGGCGCGGCCTCGTGGGCGGCATCGACCACCAGCACCTCGTCGTCGTCGCCGACGAGCCAGATGTTGTTGTCGACGTCGAAGTCCTCGCCGTCGAGGGAGAAGATCCCGTTGGTGATCACCCGGTCCACGCGGGCCATCAGCTCACCGCCCGATCGCCGATGACCACCACGGACCGCAGGACCTCGCCGCGCTCCATGCGGTGGAACGCCTCCTCCACCTGGTCGAGGGCGATGGTCTCGCTGACGAAGCGGTCCAGGTCCAGGCGGCCCTGGAGGTACAGGTCGATGAGCATCGGGAAGTCCCGGCTGGGCAGGCAGTCCCCGTACCAGGACGGCTTGAGGCGACCGCCCCGGCCGAAGAAGTCGATCATCGGCAGCTCGATGCGCATCTCCGGGTTGGGCACGCCCACCTGGACGACGGTGCCGGCCAGGTCCCGGGCGTAGAACGCCTGCTCCAGCACCGCCGGGTGGCCGACCGCCTCGATGCACACGTCGGCGCCGTTGCCGTCGGTGAAGCCCTGGATGGCGTCGACGGGGTCCACCTCCGAGGCCAGCACCGTGTGGGTGGCGCCGAACTCCTTGGCGATCTCGAGCTTGGCGGCGTCGAGGTCGACGGCGATGATCTTGGCGGCGCCGGCGAGGCGGGCGCCCATGATGGCGGCGTCGCCCACGCCGCCGCAGCCGAACACGGCGACGGAGTCACCGGGACCGACCTCGCCGGGGAACATGGCCGAGCCGATGCCGGCCATGACGCCGCAGCCCAGCAGGCCGGCGGCCTCGGGCCGGGCGGCGGCATCGACCTTGGTGGCCTGGCCGGCGGCGACCAGCGTCTTCTCGGCGAACGCACCGATGCCCAGCGCCGGGCTGAGCTCCCGCCCGTCGAGCGTCATCTTCTGGGTGGCGTTGTGGGTGGCGAAGCAGTACTGCGGTCGGCCCCGGCGGCACGAGCGGCACTCGCCGCACACGGCCCGCCAGTTGAGGACCACGAAGTCCCCGGGGGCCACGTCGGTGACGTCGGGGCCCACGGCCTCCACGATGCCGGCGGCCTCGTGCCCCAGCAGGAACGGGAAGTCGTCGTTGATGGCGCCCTCCCGGTAGTGGAGGTCGGTGTGGCACACGCCGCAGGCCTGCACCTGGATGAGCGCCTCGCCCGGGCCGGGGTCGGGGACCTCGATGGTCTCGACCGAGACCGGCGCTCCCTTGCTGGTGGCGACCACGCCCTTGACCTGCTGTGCCATCGATGTCCCCTTCGGTTCGGCCGTCGCTCGGACCGTACCCCGCGGGGATCAGGCGCGTGGCAGGCCCTGGATCCACTCCCACGCGGCATCCGTCTGGGCCTCCAGCTGGGCCACGGTGCCGGCGTTGTCGATCAGGAAGTCCGCTCGGGCGACCCGCTCCTCGCGCGACGCCTGGCGCGCCACCCGGGCCCGGGCGTCGGCCTCGGTGAAGGACCGGTGCTCCACGAGGCGGGCGATGGCGATCTCCGGGTCGACGTCGACGACGATGGTCCCGATCATGTCGTCGCGCCCGGACTCCACGAGCAGCGGCACGTCGAGGATGACCACGCGGTCCGTGCCCACCTGCTCCGCGAGGCGCCGCTCGATCTCCGCCGACACGGCCGGGTGGACGATGGCGCCGAGGTCGCGGAGGGCGTCGGCGTCGTGGAACACGATGTCGGCGACGGCCTGCCGCCGCAGCGAGCCGTCCCCGGCGAGGATCTCCTGCCCGAAGCGCTCCACCATGGCCGCCAGGACCGGCTGCCCGGGCGCCTGCAGCTCGTGGACGATGGCGTCGGCGTCGACCACGACCGCCCCGTGCTCGGCCAGGCGAGCCGACACCGTCGACTTCCCCGACCCGATCCCTCCGGTCAACCCGATCAGCAGCATGGCCACACGGTAGGACCCCCGCTCAGCCCGATCGGAGTCCTAGCCTGACGCCGATGACGGTCGTCACCGAAGCCTCCGACGACGGCGCTGCCGAACTGCGGCCGGGTCCCTCCGCCGCGAGCCTCCGACCTCCCGAGGAGCAGCGCACCGACCAGGTCGCCGCGTTCCGGCCCGCCATCCTCGGCATCCGCGGCGGCACCACGGCGGTGTCGGTGGCGCTGGCCAGCCCCGCCTTCACCGAGGGCGACCTCTGGGTGGTCGGCTGGTGCTTCCTCATCGTCGGGTACAACGTCTTCCGCATCGTGCGCCCGGTGCGCTACGTCGACGACACCCGCAGCCTCGTGCGGGTCATCGGCGAGGTCGCGTTCCACACCATCGCCGTGGCGGCCACCGGCTACTGGGAGTCGCCGTTCATCTTCGCCCTCATCACCGCGGTGATGGTCGCCGGGTTCGCTCGCGGCTTCGCGTTCGCCCTGCGGGTGAGCATCGCCTCGTGCCTGGCCATCGGCATCCCGTTCCTGCTGCAGGACGGCTCGTCGGTGTCGGACGTGCGCACCACGGCCCAGTGGACGGTGGAGCTCATCCTCGTGGCCCTGATCGCCGGCTACGCCCGGCGGGTCACCGGCGAGGCCGACCGGGCCCACTCGCTGGCGCTCGACCGCCTGGGCCGCCTCGCCGACGCCAACACGCTGCTGTACTCGCTGCACCGGGTCGCCCAGTCCCTGCCGGCCTCGCTGGACATGGAGGACGTGCTCGACACCACGATGGGCCGGCTCCGCGACCTGTTCACGTTCGACGGCGCCACCGTGCTCCTCCTGGACGAGACCGACGAGAGCTGGGTGGTGGTCCGCTGGGACGGCCCCAGACCGGCCCCCACCTACCTCACCCACGAGCTGCCCGCCCCCCTGCGAGAGGCCCTGGTGGCTCGCCACCCCGTCATGGTCAACGAGCTCCTGCACGAGGGTGGCGGCGTGTCCGCGGAGATGGTGTCGGGCCTGTACGCCGCCCTCCCGGCCCGCGAGGCCACGGTGGGCATCGTGGCCCTCGAGCACCGCCACACCGGCCACTTCGAGCTGCGGGACATGGAGCTGCTCAACGGGTTCGTGGAGCCGGCCGCCCTCGCCATCGACAACGCCCGCTGGTTCGCCCGGCTGCGCACCGTCGGCGCCGACGAGGAGCGCACCCGCATCGCCCGTGACCTGCACGATCGGATCGGCCAGTCGCTGGCCTACTTGGCGTTCGAGCTGGACCGGATCGTGAAGGCGGACGACCAGGGCAAGCCGGTCTCGAAGCAGCTCGGCCAGCTCCGCAACGACGTGCGGGGCGTCATCGGCGAGGTGCGAGACACCCTCTACGACCTGCGGACCGACGTCACCGACGCCAAGGACATGCCGGCGCCTGCCGCTGCTCCAGGAGCGGGAGCTGTGGCGCATCGCCCAGGAGGCCGTCACCAACGTGGAGCGGCACGCCAAGGCCACCAAGGTGGTGGTCACCTGGCAGAGCGACGGCGCCCGCGCCCTGCTGCTGGTGGCCGACAACGGCATCGGGTTCCCGTCGTCGCGGGCCGGGCGGCTGGACAGCTACGGCATCGTCGGCATGCGCGAGCGGGCGGCCAGCATCGGGGCCACGCTCGACATCGCCGGCACCCCCGACGTGGGCACCACGGTGCGCTGCGAGGTCCGCCCCATCGCCTGACCTGCTGTGCCAGGATGACCACGGCTCTGGTTCGCACCACAAGAGAGGAATCCATGGCCATCCGCCTGATGCTCGCCGACGATCACCGCATGCTCCGCGAGGGGTTGCGCCGGTCCCTCACCGACGAGGGGTTCGACGTCATTGGCGAGGCGTCCGACGGTGACGAGGCCGTGCGCCTCGCCGACTCCCTGCGACCCGATGTGGTCCTGATGGACGTCACCATGCCCGATGTCGACGGCGTCGAGGCCACCCGCCGGATCCACCAGCAGCACCCCGAGATCCGGGTCGTCATGCTCACCATGCACGCCGACCAGAGCGTCATCGCCGAGGCGCTGCGAGCCGGCGCCTCCGGCTACCTGGTGAAGGACTGCTCCACCGACGAGATCGCCGACGCCGTCCGCATGGCGGCCAACGACGAAGCCACCCTCTCCCCCGAGTTCGCCACCGCGATGCTCGACGAGGTGCGGCGCATCGACCCGAACCCCACCGACGACGACGCCGACCGCGTGGTCACCAAGCGGGAGGTGGAGGTGCTGCAGCTCATCGCCGACGGCTGCTCCACCCCGGAGGTGGCCGAGCGCCTGTTCATCAGCCAGAAGACGGTGAAGAACCACCTGGCGTCGATCTACCACAAGCTCGACGCGCGGGACCGCACGCAGGCCGTGCTCCAGGCCGTCCGGATGGGCATCGTCCGCCTGAGCTGACCGGCCCCGAACGCGCCGATGGGGCGGGACGATGTCCCACCCCATCTGGTCGGCTCCCATCCATCACGGGCAACCGTGCGTCTTCGTGCGATGGCTAGCTGCAGTGCTCCTCGGCGGCGTAGGCCTTGCGGATGCACTCGGCGGAGTTGGTGACCCCGCCGCCGTTGGAGGAGCCGAAGAAGGACACCGCCGAGAACGTGACCACGGCGATCAGCGCCAGCAGCAGCGCGTACTCGACGAGCGATGCGCCCCGCTCGTCGTCCTCGTGCCGCCGGTAGGCAGGGTGGTGGTGGCCCATCGGATTCCTCCAAAGAATCGCTTCGTTTCCTTATCGGCGTCCGAATTCGACCGCTGGATAGGCCGTGCGGCCCAAAAGCGGCCGTAACTCACCCGTTCGGGGTGGTCGGGACGGCCACCACCCAGCCCGGGTCGCGGTGCACGATCCGCCAGCCGTTGGCCGGGTCCTCCAGCCAGTCCCCGAAGGGGCTGTCGGTGTCCCACAGCACCGCAGTGGCACCGAGATCGTCCAAGAGGGCACCGGGGTCGGTGTTCTTGTCGATGAGCTGCGAGTACTGCTCGATGACGTCCGCCGGGTACATGTCGACCCGGTCGTCGAAGAACACCTGGACGTCGTCGGGCCCGTACTTCACCTCCAGGTAGTTCCCGACGAAGTCGCGGGTGACCACGCGGGAGTCGGGCTCGAGCATCCCCTGCTCGCGCATCCAGGCGGTGGAGGCCACCGGGTAGTCGCGGAGGTCGAGGTCGGCCTGTTGGGTGACGCCCACCACCGCCACCAGCGCGAACAGCGCAACGAGCGCGATCTGGACCGGCCGCAGGGTGCGGCGCGGCGCCCGGCCGTCGATGGAGCCCAGGTCCCGGGCGGCGAACGCCATGGCCGGGATCATGATCAGGCTGGCGTGCACGATGTTCCGGCTGGCCTGCAGCGACAGGGCAGCGAACACCAGCACCGGCGCGGGTCGGCGAGGGCGACGCGATCCTGTGGGCGGGCCCCGGCCACCAGGACCACCGCGATCACCAGCTGCACGGCGTACATCTGCACCGCCGACGCGCTCAGCGACGGCGGCTCCCACTCCGTGGTGTGGGCGAACGCGCTGCTGCGCGACAGGAGCTTGGCCGGGAAGATCAACAGGTCCCACCCGATGGGGCTCAGGATCGCCCCGACCACGGTGCCGACGCCGGCCCACAGCAGGACCCGCAGCTCCACATCCGGGCGCTCGCGGTCCAGGAGCCGCCCCACGAGGAACACGCCGATGGCGACGAAGGCCAGCGGGAAGGAGCCGTGGATGTTGACCCACAGCCACATGATCGGGACCAGCCACCGGGGGTCGAGCCGGTCCTCCAGCGCGAACAGCAGCGCCATCGTGAAGATCAGGCTGAACAGCAGCGGCCGCTCCACCCAGTAGCCGGAGCCGACGGCGATGACCGGCACCGCCACGACCAGGCGCCCGAGGAGCGTGACGGCGGTGCTGGTGAGCCGCCACACCAGCTGGGTGAGGGCCACGCAGCAGATGGCCACCAGGACCCGGATGCCGACCAGGCCCACCAGCTTCTCGATGCCGGCGAAGATCACGCTGGCGCCCCAGCTCTGCACCGTCCAGGGCTCGCCGTGGGCGGAGAACGAGTACGGATCCACCCGGGGGATCCCGTGCGTGTCGAGGATGATCCGCCCGGTGGCGAGGTGGGTGAAGAAGCTGTTGTCGTGCAGCGGCGCCAGGCCGATGCGCAACCCGACCAGCGCCAGGATGAGGGCGATGATCGTGTTGAGCGACGGGCCCCGCTCCGCCGGCTCGGTCAGGTCGGCGTCGGCCGGGTCATCGACCTCGGGGCGCGGTTCGTCGAGGGCATCCACGCCAGCCAGCATGACCGCTCGGTCAGAACGTTTCTTTGATGTTGATGATGGCGGGCCCGATGACCACGACGAACAGCGCGGGGAACACGCAGAACACCATCGGGATCATCATCTTCACCGGCGCCTTCTGCGCCTTCTCCTGCGCCATCTGGCGGCGCTTGATGCGCATCTCGTCGGCCTGGGCCCGCAGCACCCGGCCGATCGACACGCCGAAGGTGTCGGCCTGGAGGATGGCCAGCACGAACGAGCGGAGCTCGGGCACGTCGGTGCGCTTCTCCATGGCTCGCATGGCGTTGGCCCGGCTGGCGCCGGCGCGGACCTCGCCCAGCATGCGGCCGAACTCCTGGGTGAGCGCACCGGGGACGGAGCCAACGGTGCGGTCCAGCGCCTGCTCGAAGCCGAGGCCGGCCTCCACGCTGATGACCAGGAGGTCCAGCACGTCGGGCAGCATCTGCTGGATCTCCCGCTGACGCTCCTCCACCCGGCGGTTCAAGATGGCGTCGGGGCCGTAGACCATGACGGCGGCCAGCAGGCCGGCCACCAGCAGGCCCTTCATGCCGCCCATCCCGACGACGCCGAACACGAGGATCAGCGAGACCGGGGTGAGGGCGATGCCGATCACCTTGATGGCGATGAACCGGTCGACGGCGTCGGGCGAGCTGTTGCCCGACGCGGTGAGCCGGGTGCGGACCTTGTCGGAGTAGCCGTCGGGGGTGAACCGCCTCCCGAGCGCCACCAGCCGGTCCATGATCGGAGCGACGGTGCGCTCCTTCATGGGCTTCAGCAGCTCCTGGTCGCGGACGTTGTCCACCTCGTAGCCGTCGAGCTGGCGCAGCGACGCACGGACGGTGGCCTTCTCGTCGGCGCTGGAGAGGACGGTCCACAGACCCACTCCGATGGAGATGGCGAGGAGACCGAGTGCGAGGGCGAGCATGGGAGCCTCAGATCTTGATGTCGATGATCTTCTTCATCCAGGCGAACCCGATGAAGAGGGAGACGAGAGCCACACCGAGCAGGATGTGACCCAGGGTGGTGGCGCCGAGCGGCTTCATGTACACGGGGTTCGACAGCCACATGAAGGCGCCGAGGCCCACCGGCAGGAGGCCGAGGATGATGGCCGAGATCTTGCCTTCGGCGGTGAGTGCGGCGATGTCCCGGCGGAGGCGCTCGCGGTGGACCATGGTGTCGGCCACCGTCAGCAGGAGCTCGGACAGGTTGCCGCCGACCTCTCGTTGGATGCGGATGGCCATGACGCACCAGGCGAAGTCGGCGCTGGCCATGCGCTCGGCCACGGCGTCCATGGCGTCCTCGATCTCCCGACCGAGACGGGCCTCGGTGATGACCCGGCGCAGCTCCTGGCCCATCGGGTCCTCGACCTCCTTGGAGACCGCCTCCACGCCCTGGAGGAGCGAGTAGCCGGCCCGGAGGGACCCGGACAGCAGGTTGAGCATGTCGGGCAGGGCGGCCTGGAACTTCTTGCCCCGCTGGGCCGCCAGGAAGTTCACCGTGGCCGGCGGGACCAGCAGCACGAGGCCGGCGACGATGAGACCCATCGTGAACCCGCCCAGCACGAACGCCAGCAGCGAGATGAGGACCGCCCCGGCCCCGTAGAAGAACAGGGCCTCCGCCGCACGCAGCGGGAGGTCGGCGCGCTCGAGGGCGCGCTCCACCTTGACTAGGAAGCCCTGGCGCTCCGCGAACTCCTCGGTGAGCTCGACGGCCCGCTGGAGCAGCGCGGTCTGGGCCAGGGCCCCTTCTGCGGGATCCTCGCCGGGCACCGGGCCCTCGGAGTACGGCCGCAGGACGGCGTTGAGGCTCTCGTCGGTGCTGGAGGCGAGCGACGCCAGGGCGTAGGCCCCGAGGCCGACGGCGAGGCCGACGAGGGCCAGGCCCACGGCGCCGCCGAGCTTGCCGCGGAGCCACTCGGGCCCGAAGCCGGTGGACGGCTCCACCACCTCGGCGGTGGCCGCACCCTGCACGTTGGCGCCCGCCACGTAGGAGGCCTGGCGCTCGAGGTTGCCGACGCTGACGGTCACGTCCACCTGGCCCTGCGAGATGGAGGACTCGTAGGTGGCGACGTACTGGCTCTGGAGCGTGGCGCTCAGCGCCTCGAAGGCGTCGGCGGTGGCCTTGCCCTTCTCGGCGGGGGAGGGCGCCCCCCC
>CALANQ010000035.1 GCA_937926025.1 uncultured Acidimicrobiales bacterium | reverse complement strand
ATACGAGATGCCTAAGTGACTGGAGTTCAGACGTGTGCTCTTCCGATCTGCCGTTCGGTCTCCGCCCGCATCTCCGATTCCCTCGATGCCGCGACGCTGGGCCTGTACCGGGACGCCACCCCGTTCCTCCGCAACTTCCTCTGCAAGTGGCCCGGGCCCGAGAGCGACCTGTACCTCCACCGCGACTGGATGTACATCGACGAGGAGACCTCCGGGGCCCGCACCCACGTGACCTGGGTGCCTCTGGTCGACGTCACGCTGGAGAACGGTCCGCTCCAGGTCCTGCCGGGCAGCCACCGCTTCGACCCGAGCCGCCGCGGCACGCACCTGAACGGCCCGTGGATCCAGCAGCGCGACGTCATCGTCCCGCGCCTGGTCACCGTCACGGCCCGCCTCGGACAGGCCGTGGTGATGGACAACGCCCTGGTGCACAGCTCGCTCCCGAACCGCTCCGACCAGCCCCGCCTGGTGGCCGCCGTGGGCATGCGGCCGCAGGGCCAGCCGCTGGTCCACTACCTCCACACCGCGACCGACGACGCTCTCCGGTACGACGTCGACGACGAGTTCTTCCTCCGCATCACCCCGCAGGCGCTGATGGCCGAACCGCCCGACCTGCCGGTGGCCGCCACGGTCTCCGGCGCCCAGCTGACCATCGGGCCCGACGACCTGGGCACCGCCCTCGACGCGGTGCGCCCGGCCGACCCTGCGGAGTCCGCCACCCGTGGCCGGTGGTGGACGCGGCGCCTGCGCCGCCCCCGGACGGTGACGTGATCGGCAGCGAGCGCCTGCTCATCGTCAACGCGGATGACTACGGGCTGACTCCCGGGATCTGCCGCGGCGTGCTCCAGGCGCACGAGCGCGGGGTCGTGACCTCGACCTCTGCCCTGGTGCTGGGACCGGCGTTCGCCGACCACGCCGCCGCGCTCCGGGACTCCGGCATCGGCGTGGGCGGCCACCTCGCGGCCGTCGGCGAGGATCGCCCGATCCTCACCGCGCGGGAGATCCCGTCGCTCGTGGACCAGCGCGGCCGCTTCCCGCTCCGGTGGCAGGCGTTCGTGCGGCGGGCGGCACGGGGAGGCATCGACACCGACGACCTCCGCCGCGAGTTCCTCGCCCAGATCGAGGTCCTCGAGGGCGCCGGCATCACCCTGACCCACCTGGACTCGCACCAGAACCTCCACCTGTGGCCGCAGGTGGCGACGGCTCTGGTGGAGCTCGCCGTGGACCGGTGCATCCCGGCCATCCGCCTGACGCGGACGGCGCGGTGGACCCCGGTCCCGCTCGGCGTCCGGGCGCTCTCCCTGCGCCTCCGCAACCACGCCTCCCACGCCGGGCTGGCGTACCCGGAGGCGTCGTCGGGGCTCGACGAGGCCGGCGCCCTCGACCACGGCCGCTTCCTTGGGGCCATCCGGGTGCTCGGCGCGTCACCCTGCCGGTCCGCGGAGCTGGTGACGCACCTGGCCTGCGACCCCGACCCGGACCGTGCCCGCTACGTCACCGGGTACCGCTGGGCCGAGGAACTGGAGGCGGCCTGCGATCCGGTGATCCGGGCTGCGGTGGAGCATGCCGGCTTCACCCTGGGCACCTACGCCGAGCTTCGTTGATCAGGGCGGGGAGCCGGGCTCCCCGAACGCGATGAGCAGCCGGGCCTCATCGGCCCAGCCCGACCGGTCGCGGCAGGCCACGGTGGTGATGCGGGCCGGGTGCCGACCGAAGACCGCCCGGGCATCGACCCGGTCGTCGCTGGTGGCGGTGACCTCGTAGAAGTCCATGTTGCCGAACGCGTCGGAGACGGCGTTGGTGAGCTCCCGGACCGAGCGCCCCACCAGCTCGCCGCCGCTGGGGGCGAACCCGGCGTCGGCGCTGGTCAGCAGGTCGTCGGGGCCCACCGTGAACTCGTGGACGCGACCGTCGGCCGCGTAGGCCTGCAGCTCGGACCGGGCCCCGTCGGCGTCGTAGGGCCGGTCGCCGGCGCAGCGGAACCAGAGCACCGTCTGCACCTCGGACCCGGTGGCCGCGACGCTGCCTGCGGCCCAGCTGGCGATGCGCTCCCGCTCGCGCTCCCAGGTGGCCCGGTTCAGGACCAGGTCCTCCACCACCTGCGGGTGCGCCGCCTCGAACAGCTCGTGGATCCGCTGGATCTCCGCCGGAGGGAGCGCCGCGATCGACGCCGACGCGGGGTGGCGGACCACCGAGACGTTGACGAAGAGGTCCTGCTGCTCGGCCCAGCGCAGCAGGTCACCGAACTCGTGCGCGTTCTGGGGCATCAGGCAGTGGTTGACCGATGCGGTGGTGCCACGCTCTCGGGCGTAGCGCGTGAACCAGGCGACGTTGTCCATCACCTGGTCGAAGTCCGACCCCAGGCGGATCCGCTCGTAGGTGTCGGCGGTGACGCCGTCGATGGAGAAGACGAAGCTGAAGCGGAGGCGCTCGAGCAGCCGCTCGATCCGGGGCGTCCGCTGGGTGGCGTTGGTCACCACCATGCAGTCGATGTGCGGAGCCTGATCCGCGATGAGGTCCCAGATGCGGAAGTTCTCGCTGCCGAGGAACGGCTCGCCGCCGGCGAACACCATCCGCTCCAGGTGGGGCAGGAAGGCCTCCAGGTCCTCGAAGAACGCATCGCCGTAGACCTTGGGCAGAGCCGGCCGCCCTTCGCGGTGCAGGCGGATGGCCGAGGAGCTCTCACCGTCGCACTGGATGCACTGCAGGTTGCAGGCGTTCGACAGGTTCAGCTCCATCCGGACCGGCCAGACCGTGGCGGCGTCGGCATCGGTGAGGTGCCCGGCCCAGGCATCGTGGATGGCGGCGTAGGACACGTCGCGGCCCTCCTGGCGGATCTCCGCCCCGCACTGCTGGCAGCCCACCGAGAAGTCGCCGTGCTCGAGGGCGGCCACCACCTGGCGCCGGCGCTCCCCCTCCCAGATGTCGCGCAGGCGCTGGGTGGTGATGTGGCCGAGGGGCTGGATGGTCTTGCAGCAGGTGGTGACCATCCCGTTGGGGTCGAAGCGCAGCTGGATCGCGGGGGCCGCACAGGCGGTGCGGTACCCGCCCGGGCCCACCGGGGCCGCACGGGGCCGGATCACCACGCGTGCATCTCCCGACGACATGGCCCCGACGCTACCGGCGGACCGCAGGTGCGGCCACGGCCACCGGGTGCGGCCGGTCGTAGATCCGGTCCTCGGCGACGAGCAGCGCGAAGCCGTCGGCCGTGCTGACGGCGACGGTGCGCACGATCGCACCCGAGCCCCCGCGGACCGGGGGCTCCGTCGCCAGCACGAAGGTGCGCACGAGGCGCGAGCCCGATTCGTCATCGACCCCGAGGACGTAGGCGGTGCGGCCGTCGGCCGCCTGCACCACCGGCACCACGTCGTGGAGCGACCGTCCGACCAGCCCATCGTCGATGCCCAGCCGCCCGTGCGGGACGGGCACGGCCACGATGGTCCCGTCGGGCCCACCGTGCACCTCGGCCACCGGGCCGCCCTCGCACCAAGCGCTCAGGCGCCGCCGCTCGACCGTGATGTCGGCGGCCGGTGCTCCCAGCGAGGAGGCGTCGGGGACGTGCAGCGCCGCTCCCGAGGCCGGCAGGGGCTGGCGGGCGGGCGGGGGCGTCCCGACCCGGCGTTCGGCGATGACCAGATCCAGCTGGCGCACCTGGGCCGCCCAGACGTCGCCGTTGGCTCCGAACGGCGCCGCCGCCTCGTCGGCCGCCCACGCGGCCCGGACGGCCTCCAGGCGGTGCAGGGGGCCGTCGTGGAGCGCCAGGCCCAGGTCGCTGACCACGTTGACGCTGAGCGCGGCACCGAGGCGCTCCGACCACCGGACCATGGGGGCCAGTTGGTCGGCGTTGCCGTCCATGAGGCAGAAGCAGAGGCGCAGCTCGGTCCCCGCGGCCTCGCAGGCCGCCCGGAACCGCTCCACGTTGGCCGCCACCGCCGGGAAGCTCCCCCCCGTCCGGATGGCTTCGTAGCTCGCCGCGTCGGCGCCGTCGATGGAGATGGTGACGTCGAACGCGAACCGCTCCAGCAGCCACGCCACCCGGTCGTTCCAGACGGTCCCGTTCGTGGTGACCTGCATCCTCGCCGGGCCGCCCACCTGGTCCATGAGGTCCCAGACGCGGTGGTGCTCGGGGATGAGGAACGGCTCGCCCCCCAGGAACTTGGCGTACTGCAGCCCGGGGAGGAACGGCGCCAGGTCGTCGTAGAACGCGTCGTCGTAGGGCGATGCGAGGGGGGCCATGCCGGCTCGGCGGCGGAGCGTGGACGACAGCTCGGGGGTGCACATCACGCAGCCGAGGTTGCAGCGGTTCGACAGCGCGAAGGTCATGGCGACCGGCCCCGCCGGGTCGGCGCCGATCACGGGGTAGCGGTCGTAGACCGCCGCGTCGGGGTCCATGCGCCCGTGCTCCAGGTGCCAGCGGCACGACCCGCAGCCCACGCTGAGGTCCCAGCGGGCCAGCGCCTCGCGCAGCACCTGCGCGCGGGGGCCGCCCCAGAGGTCGACCAGCCGGTCCTCGCCGATGCGACCGAGGGGGTACAGCTGGTTGGCGCAGCACCCGTACACCCAGCCGCTGGATCGAGCTCCAACGACACGGACGGAGCCACGCAGACGCCCGGGTGGCCGTGGGCCCGGCCCGGGCGCTGCTGCTGCCACGCCTCACGGGCCTGCGGATCCATCGCTCCAGCGTACCGGTGACCGCTTCGGGGACCCGGCGCTCAGACGGCGGCCGGGCCCGCCAGCACGAGGGCGCCGGGGCCGTCGTTCCAGATGACCAGCGGGCCCGACGGGGTGCGGTAGCGCTCCCCGGGCAGGAGGTTGACGGCCAACGGGCCCGCAGCGATGCCGGTGCCGACCGGCGCCGCTTCGACCACGTCGATCAGCTCACCGAACCCGTCGCGATCGCCAGCAGCGGGAACGCGCAGGCGTCCCCCCGGTTCGATCCGAAGAGTGGCAGGGCCGGGATCGACCCCGACCTGCTCGGGCACGAGGGGCCGCCAACCGCCGTCGGGCGCCGCGGCGGCGTCGGCCGGGACGACCGGCGCCGGGGGCGGCGGGTCCTCGCCCAGCACGGCGGCCAGCAGGGCAGGAGACAGCGGTCCGACCTCGTCGACCTCCTCGATCAGCTCACCGTCGGGCTGGCGGGCCTCGGACTCCCGCGGGCCGGTCCGGATGAAGTAGTCGGGGTCGACGGCGTACAGGGCGCGCCGGGTGGTGCCGGTGGCCACCACGTGCAGCAGCTGGGCGTCGCGGGGGACGACCCCGAGCACCAGTGCCACGCGGGGCCGCTCGCTCAGGTTCGGCGGCGAGGCGTGCAACGTCCGCGAGTCGTAGTAGACCGCGGACCCGGCCGGTGCCGCGAGCGGGACCAGCCGCTCCCGCAGCCAGGCCTCGTAGGGGCGGATGAGATCGGGCGTGAGCGAGCCGGACCAGTTGGACGCCAGCCGGTGCGAGCCGGGGATCACCCGCAGCGGCCCATTCTCGTCGGTCATGTCATCGACGAGGGGGATCCACAGCGTCCCCGACCGGAACCGCCGCTCGTCGACCCACGACCGGTCCTCGTGCAGGAACATCTCCGACCCGTGGCCCGGGTGCTTGACCACGAACGTGGAGAACACCACCCGGTGATCGCAGAACAGCGCCGGCAGGTGCCGTTCCCACAGCGGCGATGCCAGCTCCCGGACCCGCTGCATGATGGCCCGATCCGGTCGCAGGTAGTCGATGGCGAGCAGGCCGTCATCGGCCCCGGCCACCTCGTCCCAGTACGCCGCCTCCAGCTCGCGCACCTCGTCGGGGTCCAGGAACGGGACCACGGCGTACCCGTCGGTCCGGTACCGCTGCTCCGTGGCGTCGTCGCGGAAGGTGGCGGGCGCGCTGGTCACCGCTGGGACGCGGGGTGGTGGGCGTCGAGCGCGTCCAGGAGATCCCGGTCGGTGAGCGCCCGAGCGAACGGCTCGGCCGGCGGGTAGCCGACGGGTCGGCTCCGGTAGGGGTTCTGGGTGAAGAACGCATCGTCCACCTCGAGACCCTCGAGCCGTCCGTCCGGATGCTCGTGGAAGTGCAGGAGCGGCACGCCGTCGGGCACGAACGCCATGGTGAACGCCGGCCGGAGCTGGTCGGTGGTGTTGGGGCCGGAGCCGTGCACCACCGCCGGATCGAACACCACCGCCTGGCCGGCGCGCATCCGGACCGGCTCGGCCCGAGCGGCGAACTCGTCCTGGAGGTGGTGGGTGGCCTCGCCGTCCCGGCTGGGCCGGATGTTGGTGCTCCAGCGGTGGCTGCCGCTCACGGCCCACAGCCCGCCGTTGGCCGGCTCGGTGTCGACCAGCGCGGTCCAGAGGAACACGACACGGTGGACGCGCTCGTCGGTGTAGGTCCAGTCCTGGTGGAACGGGATGGGCATCGTGCTGCGAGCTCCCTTGGACGTGATCCCGGCCATGAAGGCCCGGTGACCGGGGAGGAGCTGGTCCGAGGCCGGCTTCACGATGGCCTTCAGGTCGCGGTCGACGGCACCGGCGACGGCGCCCCACGACATGGCGGGCGAGGCGAAGAACGGGTGATCGGGCTCCAACCCGACCTCGTCGATCACGCGGAGCGCCGCAGCGGACGCCGCCTCGTCGCGCAGGTCGACCACCGTCCAGCCGTCGCGCTCGAACGCCTCCCGGTCGAAGCCCGAGGTCATCGCTCTCGCGGCGAGATGGAGACGGTGACGCGGGCGCCGACCGTGTCGATGACGCCATCTTCGTCCTCATCGTCGCCGGCGAACCCGTCACGGACCTGGTCCATCACGTCGGCGAACTCGTCGGGCAGGCTGGTCACGCCGAAGTAGCTCAGAGCGGGGAGCACCCGCATCAGGGGGGACTCGAGCTCGTTCGCCACCGCCGAGCCGATGTGGAAGTCGCCCTGCATGATCTCGCTGCGGCTGTCGCCGTGGAGGTAGATGCCCGACGTGCAGAGGCCGAGCGGATCACCGGTGATGGTGAAGGTGGCCGGGCCGAGGGACGCGAGCGGCGCCTCGGGGAGCCCCGCCTGGCCCGTGGTGTAGAGCTCGCGGGTGGCCGACCGGTAGTACGCGGTGTAGTCGTGCGGCAGCTCGATGCTGGCCGGGAAGGACCGGCCCGGTACCGGCATGAGGAACTCCTGGAGGTCCAGCACGCACCGGAGATCCGAGGCGTCGGGATCAAGCCCGAACTCGTCGCGCAGGAGCGACGCGATCTCGCCGTAGAAGGTCCGCCACCCGACCGCCACCGTGGGGAGCAGGTCGAAGTACCCGAACACCCACGACACGGTCGGGTACCGGAGGGGATCGTCGTCGGTGACGGCGAGCACGCGGTCGGCCAGGTCGGTGGCCGCGATGCCGTGCTCCCACTGGAGGAAGCGCATGACGTGGCGCAGCACCGCCATGCGCTCGGCGATGGTGTCCACCGTCCGGAAGCGCCACATCCGCTTCCGCTCGTCGACCGTGAAGGAGTGGGTGGAGGTGACCAGGTTGTCCTCGCCGACCTCGATGCCGTGCTCGGCGCGGTACTCCGGCGCGTTCATGGGCGCGTTCGGCAGCATCTGGACCGGCCACGACCGCACCATGATCTCGTGGTCCAGCATGAACTGGAGATCCGCCTTGTAGGTGTCGAACGTCTGCCCCGGGAGGCCCAGCATGAGGTCGCCCTGCAGCGGGTAGCCGCGGCGCCGGTAGTCGGCGGCCAGCTTCACGTAGTGATCGGTGGAGATGTTGGTGCGGGCGAGGATCTCGAGCGTGGTGGGGTCGATCGTCTGCAGCGAGAGCGAGGTGCTGACCGTGATCCCGGAGTCCACCAGGATGTCCATGATCTTGACGAGGTGCTTCGTGGTGTTCTTCGCTGCGGTCCACGAGAGCGAGTGGGGGTGGCCGACGCGCTCGCGGATGGCCGCGATCTGCCGGGTGGTCTCCACGTCGCGGGACATGATCCCGAAGTTGGCGTCGGTGAGGGTGATGGTGTGCACGCCGAGGCGGGCGCCCCACTCCAGTTCCGCGATGACCCGGTCGAGGTCGAACTTGCGGATGCGGGACATGGTGGCCGAGCCCCAGTCGCAGAAGGTGCACCCGTAGGGGCAGCCGCGGTTGGTCTCGATGGACAGGCAGTACTTCCACGCATCGCCCGGGATGCCGTCGAACTCGCCCGACAGGTAGGGCGACGGGATGGAGTCCAGGTTCGCGATCCGCGGCCGGTCCTCGGTGCGGACCACCTCGCCGTCCGCGGCGCGGAACGTGATGCCCCCGACCGTGCCGAGCCGGCCGGCGTCGGTGGTCCACCCATCGGGTCCGTCGAGCGCCTCGAGCAGGTCGCACAGCGCCTCCTCGCCCTCGCCTCGGACCAGCACGTCGGCGACCGCCGGATGGTCGGACAGGAACCGGGCGGCGTCATCGGCGTACTTGGGGGCCGATGGCCCGCCGTGCACCACGAGGAGGTCAGGGCAGATCTGGCGGGCCGTGGCCGCCGCCTCGAGGTTGTGGGCGAGCGACCAGACGTAATCCGAGCACAGCAGCACCGCTGGCCCCTGCCGGCCGGCGAGGTGGTCGAGGAACGAGGCGGCGGTCTCCGGCTTGCGGATCTCGTACCGCTCGTTGAGCGCGCCGTCCTTCCAGTGCCGGGCGGTGGCGGTGAGCATGCCCAGGGACAGGAGCGGACCGACGTCGACCGGCCAGATGGCGTACACGGGGATGCGATCGTCGCCGGGCACCTCCGCCGGCTCGGCCGGCGCCACGGGCGCCACCGGCTGCGGCCAGATCAGCCCCTCGGCCGGCGGGGGCGGCAGGTGGGAGTAGTCCGGTGCCGGCTCGGCCTCGGGGGTGGGTTCGACAGCCCCGGCTTCGGCCGGGGCGGTCCAGACCACCCGGCCCGACCCGGCGAGGCGGGCCAGCCGACCAGCAGCGTCGGCGACCGTGGACGATGCGACCACGTCGTCGACCGTGCGGATGTGGTCGATGGTGTGCAGCAGCTCGAGATCCGGACCGTCGAGGACGAGCAGGGTGCCGTCCGGTTCCTCGACGACCACCTCGCCGTCGGCGGCCGCGCCGACCCACATCCAGGTGGGGCCGACCAGGTCGGTGCCGGCCAGCGGCGCCACGGGATCCGGGGCCGGCCGGTTCGGGCCACCGGCCTGCTCGGGCGACGGCCCGATGGCGGCGAGCACCCCGTCGAGGTCGACGGTCTCCGGGTCCGTGGCCGGCAGCGGCGCGAGCGCCCACTCCCCCGGGGTCCGCACCACGAAGACCTGGTGCTGGCTGCGAGCCTCAGTCACCGGTGGCTCCGACGGGACGGGTGGGCATGTCCGAGGCGCACGCGGCCAGTGTGGCCGCTGCACCCGGGTGCGTCCAGCTCTCGGACGCCGCCGAGCGCGCCGCCCGGGAGCGCGGTGCCACGACCGTCCGGATGATGAGCACGAGGGGTCCGGGCCCCTCGTTGAAGATGGTCACGGCACGGTCGTCCGGGAGCTCCAGGTGCCCGCTGAGACCCAGCTCACCCGCATGGGTGGGCGTGCAGATCCCAGCCCGGACCGGCGTGGCCTCGACCACGGCGATCTCCCGGCGCAGGAGCCCCCGGCCCACCGATCGGAGCACCAGCCGGCCCCCGGGATCGATCACGGCCAGCGAGGCGTGGCGGACCCGCGGCGGAGCGAGCGACACGATGGGATCGGGCACGGCATCGGGGAGCGGCGCCCGACGACGCCACCCGCGAACCAGGTCCCGCGCCCCACAGGCGCCGGTGGTGGCCTCGACCAGGACGCCCCCCAGGACCGGACCGACGGGGTCGAGGTCGGCGGCAGCGATCCGGAGGTCGTGGCGCTGCTCCGGCGCCCGAAGGTCCGGGAGCACCGGCACCGGCTCCACCGAGACGATGTCGTGCACCAGGTCGAGCGGGATGTCGATCTGGCGTGCCAGCGGCTGGGCGCCGACGAGCGGCCCGAGCACCGTGGCGGGCGTGACCGCCGGGTCCTCGTCGTACTCGTCGACGACCGGGTAGCCCGCCGGCATGCCGTGCGCCGCAAGCTCCGACGGCGGATGGTCGATGAAGTAGCGCCGGTCGACGTGGTGCACGCGCCGGTGACGGCGCCCGGTGGCCACCACCTGGACCAGGGGCCGGTCCCGGCGGGCCAGCAGGCAGCCGACCGCGAGGCGCGGGTTCGACGAGCGGTTGGGTGCCGATGCGTGCAGCATGCGGGCGTCGTAGATGACGGCGGTGCCGGCGGCGACGGTCAGGGGCTCCAGGAGGCCCTCGAGGTGGTCGCGGTACGGGTTGAACAGGACCGCCGCGTTCGGCCCGAAACCGCCGTGGGCGATGTGCTGGCTCCCGGGGACGAAGGCGATGGGACCGTTGTCGAGCTCGGGCCCCGTGTCGGTGAGCGGCATCCACATCGACAGGGCGATGCCGTCGCGCTCGTCCTCCACGGGCAGGTCGCGGTGGAGGTAGAGGGCGGACTCGTCGTCGGGGTACTTGATCACGAAGGACGAGTACACGGGAACGTGATCCGCGAGGACCCCCGGGATCGCCCGTTCCCACACCGGAGCGAACACGTCGGCCATCGATGCCACGAGGTCCCGATCGGAGCGCAGGTAGTCGAGCCGGATCCCGCGCTCACCCTGGGGGGCTCGAGCCCAGAACGCCTCCGTCAGCTCCGCGACAGCTGCCGCGTCGAGTAGCGGAACGGTGACGAGCGCCTCGCTCCGGAGGCGCGCGTCGAGCTCGGGATCGCACAGCACCGCCTCGGCCCCTCCACTCTGGGCGGTCATCGTCATCCCCGGCTCCCTCCTGGCGTCATCCGGCGACATCGGTCCTGTGCCATGGTAGAGGCAGCGGGGCCGCCGCCCTGCGCCCGACCGTCGCCTCCGCGACGTCTCACCCGCCGCCCGGGTCCCTGCGATCCGCGGGCCGCACCGTTCTCACGATGCCCACTCCGACGCCCCTCGACATGAGCGCCAGCCCGAGCACCGCGAGGCGCACGACGCTGCCCCCGCCGTGGTCCCGCACCGGTCGAGCGCTGGCGGTCTGGGTGTTGGGCACGCTGCCCCCCACCTACGTCGTGCTCGGGCACGGCCCTGGGCCCGAGCGAGGCGGCAAGTTGCTCGCGCTGGCCATGGCGGGCGCGGCCGCCGCTCTGGCTGCGAGGCGGGCCACCGTGGCGATCCCCGCGACGATCGCCGCTCCACTCGTTGTCCTCGCCGGGGTATGGGCAGTTCCGGCCATCGGACGTGCGCCGTTCATCGTGGCGGCCATCTCCACGGCGGTGGCCTTCGTGGCCCTGTTCGGCTCGCCTGCACACGACGGAACGCCGCCCGCCTGGCGGTCGCTCGCACTCGGGGTCCAGGCGATCGCCGGGACCGTGTGGGTGGTCACTGCCCCGGCGGACGCGTGGGCTCCGGTCGAGGTGCTGGCGGTCGCCGCACTGGCCGCTCACCGCTTCCGAGCGGTGCAGCGCTTCGATCGCACGGTGGAGACCGTCATCACCGACGCGGTCCGCCGTTTCTTGGACCGCGTGATCCTTCTCGGCCTCTGGGTCCGTCCGCGCCTGCTCGCGCTCAGGACGCAGGTGCCGGCTGCGGGTCGGCGGGTCGCCCGGCGGGTCCGAGCGAACGTACTTCGGGCCGTCGAGCGGGCCCACGCCTGGATCACCGGCCACGAGTACCCCCGCGTCGTGTTCGCCGGGCTCGTCACCGCCGCCATCGTCGCCCCGATGTACCCGCGGATGGTGCCCGTGCCCAAGGTGCTCGTCCGGGGCACCAACGACATCCGGGGAACCATCGAGCGCATCCACGTCTTCAGCATCTGGCCGCTGAACCTGCCGGTCCCCCATCCGGGATGGACGGTCCTCATGAAGATGGCCATCCCGATCTTCGGTGTCACCGCCTCGGTGGCCATCATCCTCGCCGCGGCGACCGCGGCCGCCACGATGGTGCTGGTCACGATCGGTCGAGGGCACTGGGACGACCGGCCCCGGTTGAGCTGGCCGCTGGCCTACGTCTTGGGCATCGGATGGGTCGTGTTCGAGAACCCGGGGCTGCTGCTGCCCCCGAACGGCGAGTGGTGGGGCCGCGTCACCTTCGCCGGCGAGCGCGCCCGCGGCACCTCCTTCGCGGCCATCCACCAGTGGGGCACGCCCACGATCACGCTGTCGATGGGCTTCGCGTTCAGCCTCTTCGCGCTGATCCTCTTGGTGATCTCCTCCACCCGCAAGGGGAGCGAACGGACCCCGAAGCTGGTCCGGTGGCTCGCGCTGCTCACCTTCACCAGCACGATGGTGCAACCAGCCAGCACGCTGGTCCTGGTCCCAGGCACGGTCCTCTACCTGCTCGTCACCCGGACGCTGTCCAAGCCGCTCGTGCGCAACCTCGGTCTCTCGCTCGTGCTGCCCGGTGTGTCGGTGATCGCGTGGCAGGTCTGGTTCCTCACCTCCGAGGCCTCGCCGTACGAGCAGTCTTCCTGGCTCTGGCGCCCCTTCTGGGCGTTCCCCTACTTCGGGGTCACCCGCATCGCCTTCTTCCTCACCGGCTTCATCTACGTGCTCTGCGCCTGGGCGGGAGGACGCCGCTGGCTGCAGGATCCATCGGTCCGCCTGGCGCTCTGCGGCGTGATCGTGTCCCTGCCCACGTTCCTTCTGCTCGAGCAGACCATCGTCACCGGGGTGCCCGATGGCGACCTCGGCGTGATGCCCCTGATGGCCTCGATCTTCCTGTTCCTGGCCTCGCTCCGGTTCCTCCTCATCGAGGCCCAGACCGTCCGGGCATCGGCCCCGGCGGGCTCACCGCTCCGCCGGCCGCCCTGGCTCATCGCCACCACGTTGTTCCTCAGCCTCATGCTGGTCGCCGGCACCGTCGATCTGCTCCGGGCCC
>CALANQ010000034.1 GCA_937926025.1 uncultured Acidimicrobiales bacterium | reverse complement strand
GGTCTCCGCCGCCACGAACGCGGCCACATCGGCGGCCCGGCCGATCTCGGCGGCGGCCAGGCCGAGCTCGCCGGTGTCGAGCCGGGCCCGGCTGCCGAAGCCGGCCAGCGACGACAGCACGTAGGGGTTGTTGGAGACCTGGATGACCTGGGCGGTGTCGTGGAGCGTGCCGTCGGGGCTGGTGAACCGCAGGTCGAACGGGTCCGCATCGGGGCCGAGCAGCTCCGGCAGCATCGACGCGGTGGTCGGGCCCTTGGCGTCGCGGTAGTCCGGCGACTGGATGATCTTGGCGTAGACCCCCAGCGACACGTTGTTGACGAAGATGCGGTCGTTGACCTCGGCCAGGTCGATGCGACGCTCCACCGCGTCGCCGAAGGAGTCCAGGGCGCCCACCACGTCGTCGCGGTCCAGCCCGAGGTCCAGGGCGAAGTGGTTGCGGGTGCCGGCCGGGATGCACACCAGCGGGATGCCGGCCTCCATCGCCACCGAGGCCACCAGGGCCTGGGAGCCGTCGCCGCCGGCCATGCCGAGGGCATCGGCGCCGTCGGCCACCGCCTGCCGGGCCAGCTCCAGCAGCTCGTCGTCGGGGCCGAGCACCACCGGCTCGATCCCGCGCTGGCGGCACTCGTCCTCCAGCGAGAACTTCTCCGCCTTCCCGCCCCCGGACTTCAGGTTCATGATGAGGACCCCGCGGCGGGCCGGGCCGACCGGGTCGCCGGGGGTGGGGAGGGCCTTGAGGGTCTGCGGGTCCCGCCGCAGCGCCCGGCGGCTGAGCGCGGCCGACGCCGCGAGCAGCACCACCACGATGCCCAGGCCGATGCCCCGGGCCTCGGACGTGAACACGGCCGCCGCCACCAGGATCAGCCCGGCGACGGCGAGCACCCCCGACACCAGGCGGAGGAACCCGGTCCGGGTGGCGGCGATCCACGCCGCGCACAGCACCACCAGGAGCGTGACCGGCGCCAGCAGCGCCCGGCCCAGGTCGCCCGACAGCGCGACGAACGCGGTGGCGAGGGCGGCGACGGCCAGCAGGAGCGCGCCGATCGCGGCAGCTCGCTCGCCGGGGGACAGCCGGTCCTCGGTCAGCGTCGGGGTGGTGGTCATGGTGTCTCCGGCAGCGCTCGGAACGCCTCGACCGCGTCGTCGAGGGTGGCGAAGAAGTGGGCCGGGTCGATCGTACGGGTCAGCTCGTAGCGATCGATCTTGCGCTGGACCGGCGACTTCATCTCGGCGAACACCAGCGAGATGCCGGCCTCGTTGAGCTCCTCGTCGAGGTCTTCCAGCATGTCGGCGGCGGTGGTGTCCACGTCGGTGATGGGCTCGGCCGCCACCAGGATCCAGGTCGGCGGCGGCGTGGCGGCCGCCAGCACGCGGATCTCGTCGCGGAACGTGCGCGAGTTGGCGAAGACCAGCGGGGCGTCGAAGCGGAAGATCGCCAGCCCGGGGATCCGGCGGCCGTCGGGGTGGTCGTCGACGTCGTGGAAGCCGTCGAGGCCGTCGACCTCGGCGAGCTCGGTCCGGTACGGGCGCCACATCCGGCGGAACACGTTCAGGATCGAGATGATCACCGCGATCCCGATGCCGGGCAGGACGCCGAGGAGGGCGACGCCGGCGAACGCCACCATCGCCACGCCGAACTCCATCCGCCGCTGGTGCCAGAGCCGCCGGGTGCCCTTGAGGTCCGCCAGGGAGATCGAGGCGGCGATGACCACCGAGGCCAGCACCGGCTGGGGCAGGTTGCGCATGAGGCCCGGGACGAACAGCAGCATGGCGGCGATGGCCAGCGCGCCCACCACGCCGGTCAGCTGCGATCGGCCGCCCGACTGCTCGGCCACGGCGGTGCGCGACCCGCTGGTGCTGACCGGGAACCCCTGGAAGAGGCCGGCCGCCAGGTTGGCCGTCCCGATGCCGATCATCTCCTGGTTGGCGTCGACCTCCTGACCGGTGCGGGCCGCGAACGCCGAGGACGTGGAGATGGTGTCGGTCAGCGCCACCAGCGTGATGCCCGCCGCGCCGGCCACCAGCAGGGCCAGGGCGCTCCACCCCAC
>CALANQ010000033.1 GCA_937926025.1 uncultured Acidimicrobiales bacterium | reverse complement strand
GCTCAGGATCGTCACGCCCTTGCTCCCGGCGCTGTTGATCTGCTTGTCGATGGCCTCGCGGTTCTCGTTGAACTTCTCCTCGAGGTCGTACTTGTCGATGAGCTTGCCGATGCGCCCCTTGCCCTCCTGGGCGTCGTCGATCATCCCGGGGAGGCTGTCGGAGAACTTCTGGCCCTGGTCCACGATGGGGCGCACGAACGCGTAGACCATCGCCGACAGGACTGCGAGCCCGGCCAGGAACACCAGCAGGGTGGCGACGCCCCGGCGCATCTTGGCCCGGTACTGGAGGAAGTCGACCGCCGGGGTGAGCACCGCGGCGAAGAACAGGGCGATCAGCAGGTACGACACCACCCGCCACAGCCGGCCCACCGCCCAGATCGACCCGACCATGCCGATGACCACGCTGACCACCACGAACGTGGTGAGGGCCACGTACCGCACGTCGACCGTGCGTCGCTGGGCCTCCATGGCTCCGACGGTACCGACGCGGGTGCACCGGGTGGGGGATGGGCCGGGCCGCGGTTGGGGGTGGGGGTGGGTGGCGGGGCTACGATCGCCGCTGCCATGGGCCAGTCGATCGTCGTCAACGAGAAGCCGTCCTCGAACCCCGGGGTCATCCGCTTCGAGACCAACCGAGCCCTCACGGGCATGGACCACGAGCGGTACCTCGCTGGTCAGGACATCTGGGGCCAGCGGCCGCCCGACGAGCTGGCCCGCCGCCTCCTGGCCAAGCCGGCCGTGGCCGGCGTCCAGATCAACGGCAACATGGTCACCGTCGACCTGAACAAGGGCTTCGGCTCCGACGGGCTGCTCGAGGTCATCGAGAACCTCTACCGCTTCTACCCCGACGGCGAGGCGGCCCCGGAGGCGGAGGCGGCCCCCGCCGAGGACCCTGCGGCGGAAGCGGCTCCCGCTGAGGAGCCTGCGGCCGACGCCGAGCCGGTCGCCGACACCGACGCCTGATCGCCGTGCGCCGCTCGCTCGTCGCCGTCGTGGTCACCGCGTCGCTGGGCGTGGGCGCGCTGCTGTCCGCCTGCGGCAGCGACGGCGGCGGGACCGACGTGAAGCTGAGCGCCGCGGGGGAGCGGGGCAAGCAGGTCGCCAAGGAGCAGGGCTGCATCAGCTGCCACACCGCCGACGGCGGCAAGGGCACCGGCCCCACCTGGCAGGGCCTGGCCGGGTCCACCGTCACCCTCCAGGACGGCACCGAGGTCGTCGCCGACGACGACTACCTGCGCACCGCCATCCTCCAGTCGCGTGGACAGGTCGTGGACGGCTACGCCAACGTGATGCCCGTCTACGACGGCGAGATCTCCGATGCGGAGCTGGCCGACCTGATCGCCTACCTCCACGACCTCGCCCCCGCCGACACCGGCGGGGAGGGGAGCGGCTCCGGCAGCTGACCCCGCTCGGGAGGCATCAGATGTCCTTCCAGTGCACCGCACCACCGGAGAAGGACACCTCGGCCACGTGCCTTGCCCTTGTCCCAGGCGGCGAACAGGGCGAGCATCCGCCCGCCGCGGCTGCGGAACACGTCGGCGCCGCCCGGGCCCACGTAGCCGCCGCTGCTGCCGTGGAGGCGGGAGTTCGCCGGGCGGCGGCACGGCCCGGTGGGGCCGTCGCAGAGCGCGTAGCCCACGGCGTAGCCCTCGGTGTTCCACCGGTTGCCGCTGTAGAAGAGCACCCACTGGCCGTCGAGGAGCACCATCGACGGGTTCTCGGCCGTCTTCTGCTCCCACCCGTCGTCGGCCGCGAAGATCTCCTTGGCGAAGCCGTTGACCGCCAGCCCGTCGGCGCTGAGCGCCTGGGTCCAGATCTTGGCCACCCCGCCGCGCGTCTCGCCCTCGCTCTTCCAGGTGAGGTGGGCGAAGCCGAACTGGTCGAGGTAGACGTCGGGGTCGATGGAGCCGCCGAGGTCGTCCTGGCAGATGAGCGGCACCGATGACAGGTCGTGGAACGGGCCGGCGGGGTCCGATGACACCGCCGTGCTGATGCACTGCTGGGCCGACACCTTCGACCGGGTGGCGTAGTACAGGACGTAGCGGCCGCCGATGGGGTGCACGCTGGGCGCCCAGATCGGCCCGGGCTTGGCCCACGCCGGCCGGTTGGCCAGCGCCCGCTCCCGGACCGTCCAGTGGTGGGCGTCCTTCGACGACAGCACCTGGATGGCACCGGCCGGGCCTTCGGTGGCGTAGGCGTAGTACGTGTCGCCCACGGTGAGCAGGCTCGGGTCCGCGAAGTTGTAGGGGTGCACCGCGCCGGTGCTGCCCTGGGCGATGTCCAGTGCCGCCTGGCAGCGGGCCGCTCCCTGGCCCAGCACCCCAGCCGCCCCCAGGGCCGCGACGTGGCCGCCGGAGAGCTGCGCGATGGCCGCGTCGAGCGTGTTGCGGCACCCGAGCAGCACGTCGATGGCCTGCTGGCGCTGGGCCCGGTCGGCCCGCTGGGCATCGACCTGCGCCGTCAGGTCGTCGACCTTGGCCCGGAGGTGGAGGACGTCGGCCACCGCGGTGTCGATGCCCTCGGCGGTGGCGAGGTGCTCGGCGGACGCGTCGTCGAGGCGGACGATGAGCGCCTCGAGGTCGGCCGCCTCGGCCCGGAACTCGGCCTCGCTCCGGTGCGCGCTCACCACCGCGGCGTCGGCCACCTCCTTGCGGTCCTCGAGGTCTTGGAGCTGGCGGACCGAGACCGCCACCCCGGCGAGGGCCGCCACGACGATGACGCCGACGAGCACCATCGGCCAGCGCCGCCTCATGCCGGCCCCGGCGAGCTCATCGTGGTCTTGCACGCCTCGGACGCCCGGCCTCCGGTGGCGCCGGCGTCGACGCGCCCGAGGGCGCGCAGCATGTCGAACAGGCAGGCGGACGCCGCCGGCCGGAGGCGGTCCTGGGCGGCGATGTCCCGGGCCACCTTCTTGACCCCGGCCCGGAGGTCCTTCACCTGCTTGGCCGTGGAGACCTGCAGGGAGTGCAGGGCGTCCTCCTCGAAGCCCTGGGCGGTCATGGCGGCCCGGCTGGCGTCGAGCTGGGCCTGGGCGTCGTCCTCGTTCGACCGGGCGACGCGCACGCGGTCGCCGACGGACTCCAGGCGGATCCGGGCCTCGTCCTCCTGCAGCTCGGCGATGGTCCGGTCCGTCTCGGCCTGCTCCGTCTGCGCCCGCACCCGTGACACCTGGATCTGCAGCCCGCTCAACC
>CALANQ010000032.1 GCA_937926025.1 uncultured Acidimicrobiales bacterium | reverse complement strand
CCGCCACCCGGTGGCGGCCGCGGGTGATGCCCACGTGGAGGACCCGCCGCTCCTCCTCCCGATCCTCGGCGAGCCGGTGGGGCATGACGCCGTCGGACACGCCGAAGAGCAGCACGCGATCCCACTCCCGGCCCTTCACCCGGTGGATGGTGGACAGCACGACGCCGTCGGGATCGCGCTCGCGACCGAACAGGCCGCGCAGCCACGGCTCGAACCCGGCCGGGTCGGGGTGCAGGTCGGCCACGCCCAGCAGACCCTCCAGGTCATCGAGGTGGCTGGAGCCCTGCGCCGCCCCCGACTGGTCCAGCATCGACATCGCCGAGCCCAAGCCGATCTGGTCGCGGACCAGCTCGAGGATGGACCGGGTGGTGCCGCCCCGGGCGGCACCGGCGACGAGCGCCAGGTCATCGGCCAGGTGGAGGACCTTGGCCGCCTCCTTGTCCGGCACCTGGTCGGCGATGGTGCGCAGCTGCGCCGGCGACCAGTGGTTGCGGCGCTCCAGGCGGTCGGGGAACCACTGGGGCAGGCCGCGGGTGGGCCGGCGCATGATCTCCACGATGTCGCGCCGGTCCATGGCGTCGCCGGCGACGGCCAGCCGCAGGTAGGCCAGGGCGGCCCGCAGGCCGGTGCGCTCCAGGACCTCGGGCCGCAGCACCGAGCTGAGCGGCACGCCGGCCTCCGCCAGCGCCACCTGCGGTGCCAGCAGCAGGGAGTTGACCCGGGTGAGCACCGCGACCGATGCCGGCGCCACCCCCGGTTTGGCCAGCCACTCCTCCACCGCCGCCACCGTGGCCGCCGCACCCCGGTCCGGCCCGTGCTCCACCACGCGCAGCGCGGCCGGTGCGGCGTCGGCCGCGGGACCGGCCACGATCTCCTTGGCCACGCGCCGGCGGTTGTAGCCCAGCAGCGTGCGCGCACCGTCGACCACCGCCACCGGGCACCGGTAGTTCACCGTGAGCGGGTGCGAGGCCGCACCGGGGAACAGCGTGTCGTAGTCGATGAGGTAGGCCGGGTCGGCGCCGACGTGGCCGTAGATGACCTGATCGTCGTCGCCGACACCGAACACGTCGAGGGCGGGCAGGGCCAGCAGCCGGAGCAGGAGGACGTGCGCCGGGGTCAGGTCCTGGAACTCGTCCACCAGGAGGTGCCGGCACCGCTGCTGCATGCTCCGGCGGAACGGGCCGTCGGACAGGAGGGCGCCGATGGCGGCGTAGATCTGGTCGTCGAAGTCGACGGCGCCGCGCGATGCCAGGTGCTCCCGGTACGGGGCGAAGATCTCGCTGAGGCCGTCGACGTCGTCGCGCGACTCCTCGACCGACCGGGGCGAGCGCAGCCCGAGCCGCACCAGCCCGAGCGCCTCCAGGTACGGGCCGATGGGATCGGTGTTGGCCCGCTGCCGGCGGCGGCCGGGCAGCAGCGACTCCACCAGGCGGCGGCAGTCGCGCTCCTCGAACAGCGCAGGGGCCCGTCCGAGGTGCTGGGTGACCACCCACAGCCCGAGCGAGTTGAGCGTGCGGACCCGGGGGCGGAACGCCTCCGTCCGGCGCTCCAGCTCCAGCTGGGCCTCCTTGTTGTAGGCCACGGCCAGCACGGCCTCGCGCTCCCACCCCCGATCGCCGAGCAGGTGCCGGAGGCGCTCGGTGAGCACCCGGGTCTTGCCCGATCCGGCGGGGGCGATGACGCGCGCCGGTCCGCTGAGGTGGGCCACCGCCGCCAGCTGGTCCGGGGCGAGGTCGGCACCGGGCTCCACCGGGCCGGGTGCGACCTCGGCACGACCCAGCTCCACCGACTCCGCGTGCACCACGCGGTGGCCGCCGACCAGCGCCGGATCCCAGGGGCGCCGGGGCCCGCCGTCGACCCAGGCCGCCACCGCCCCCGGCAGCAGCACGTCGGCCTCGCCGTCGGGGGTGTCGGTGGCTCCGGCGCGGGCCGCCTTGCGACCCCACCACCAGATGAGCGAACCGGACCGGGCGTCGTAGGTGTTGGCCCACACCAGGAAGTGCAGCCGGTCGAACCACGGCTCCACGTCGGCGTCGAGGCTCCACGGCTCGTCGGTGATGGCCACCGGGTCCCGGAAGCGGCCGGGGTCCACCGCCAGCTCCACCACCACCGCGGTCCGCGACGCCCAGGCCCGGTGCAGCTCCTGCACCACGGGGCCCGGCGCGGCCAGCGCGGCTTCGTCGATGGTGGTGACGGGCGCGCTCATCCACGGTGCGGGGATGGCGTCACCGGCGTTGATGACGACGCCGCGGCCGAGGGCGAGGGGTCCGGGAACGGGCACGCCGCCCAACCTACGCAGGTCCAGTGACAACCAGGGGCGGACTGCCGGCCCGCCACCCGCATCCGGCCCGTCCCGGAAGGGCCGGGGCCCGCCGGGACTAGTCTCCGCTCGTGCCCGAGGACGCCCCGCGCTCATCGCTGCTCGAGGTCATCGCGCAGCCCGGCCCCGCCGCCGCCCTCGCGCTCGTCGGCGAGCTGGACCCGGGAACCGCCCCCATCCTCCAGGCCCGGCTCCTGGAGCTGGCCGACGACCCCGCCGTCACCTCGGTGGCCGTCGACCTGGCCCGCATCACGTTCCTGGACTCATCGGGCGTGCGGGCCATCGTCACCGGCAGCGAGGCGCTCCGGGCCCGGGGAGCACCGCTCACGCTCACCGCACCCAACCCCAACGTCCGGCGGGTGCTCGAGGTCACCGGGCTCGCCCAGCTGGTCACGGTGGACTAGCCGGCCCCTCGTCGCGCTCCTCGAGCCGGAGCCGCAGATCCTCGAGCGCCTTGCGCAGCAGGCGCGAGAGGTACGACTGGCTGACGCCGACCCGCTGAGCGATCTCGTCCTGGCCGAGCCGCTCGTAGTACCGGAGCTGGATGATCTCCCGGGTGCGCGGGTCCACGTCGGCCAGCAGGTCGTCGACCACCATCGACCGGTCCACCGCGGCGAAGCCGGCGTCGACCGCACCCAGCAGCGCATCGACCTCCACGTCGGCGCCGTCGTCGTCGGTGCGGGTGAGGGGCGCCGACGAGCGGGCACCAGCGGCCTCGATGGCGTCGAGGACGGTGTCGACGTCGGTGCCGATGGCCTCGGCCAGCTCCGGGACCGTGGGCGCCCGCCCCAGCCGGTGGGTCAGCGCCTCTTCCCGCTGGCGGACCTCCAGGTAGCGCTCCTGTGCCGCCCGCGGCGGCCGCACCGCCCAGGAGCGGTCCCGCAGCGCCCGCTTCAGCTCGCCCTCCATGGTCTGGCCGGCGAACGTGGCGAACGTGGCGCCCTTCGACGGGTCGAACCGGTCGGCGGCGCGCACCATGGCGAGCAGGGCCGTCTGCCGGAGGTCGTCGGTGGCCAGGCCCCGGGCCTGGAACCGGCGGGCGACGCCATCGGCGAGGTGGCGGTGCCGCTCGACGATCTCGTTGCGGACCCGGCGATCACCCGTCTGGCGGTAGCGCTCGAACAGGGCGGCGACCTCGTCGGGCCCGCCCGGCGGCTCGCGGGTCACGTGGCAGGGACCGACGCTCGCTTGGTGAACCGGAAGGCCCGGTCGCCGGCGACCTCGGGGTCCAGGTCGATGCGGGCCATCGCCAGCAGGTCGGCGGCGACCGGGTGCAGCGGCGGGAGGGGGCCGGCGCCCGGCACCCGGCCGGCCACGGTCACGCCGTCGTCGCTGGCGCTGATGCTCAGCTCCAGCGTGGCGTCGGGCTCGAGGTCCTCGATGGCCCGGGCGCCCAGCTCATCGACCGCGATGCGCAGGTCCTCGATGTCGTCGAGGGTGAACGGCAGCGCCGCGGCCACCGCAGCGACCGCGACGCGGGCCACGCGGAGCAGGTTCGGATCGGCGGGCAGGTGCAGCTCGATCGGGCGCGGCGTGGGTGCCATCGGGTCCTCCGGTTCGACGCCGAGACGGTACCGCGGCCCACCCGGCGGGGACGGCGACCCCGGACGCGACACCGCCTCCGACCACGCTGTCGGAGGCGGTGTGTGGCGGTCATCCAACGGGGCGCCACCAGATCGGGCCGGGACGGGGGTGCCGGGGGTGGTCGGCACCGACGCAGGTCCTGCTCCTGGTATCGGCAGCCACGCCGGGAACGTTGAACGATTCGGCCGCGGAGCGCCGTCACCAGGGCGGATCGGGCTTCGGGGGCCGACGAGGCGACAGGTACCGTGAGGCCATGGCCGAAGCGACCACCCCGAACGCCGACGATCTGCCCCAGCACCGCTACGACGCGGCGCTCGCCCAGGAGATCGAGTCCGGCTGGCAGGCCCGGTGGGAGGCCGACGGCACGTTCCACACGCCCAACCCCGTCGGCGACCTGTCGGAGGGCTTCGAGGCCGTCGCCGACCGCCCCAAGCAGTACGTGCTGGACATGTTCCCCTACCCGTCCGGCGCCGGGCTGCACGTCGGCCACCCGCTCGGCTACATCGGCACCGACGTGTTCGCCCGCTACCTGCGGATGACCGGCCACAACGTCGTGCACACCATGGGCTACGACGCGTTCGGCCTGCCGGCGGAGCAGCACGCCATCGCCACCAACACGCACCCGCGGAAGCGCACCGAGGACAACATCGCCAACATGGAGCGCCAGCTCCGGCGCCTGGGCCTCGGCTACGACCGCCGCCGCTCCGTGTCCACCACCGACGAGGCGTTCTACCGCTGGACCCAGTGGATCTTCCTGCAGATCTTCGGCTCCTGGTACGACACCGACCTGGGTCGCGCTCGCCCCGTCGCGGAGCTGGAGGCCGAGCTGGAGGCTGGTCGCATCCCCGCCGAGGGCACCAACCCCACCGGCAAGCCGTGGGCGGAGCTCGATGCGTCGGAGCGGCGCCACGTGGTCAACGGCCACCGCCTGGCCTACCTGGCCGAGGTGCCGGTCAACTGGTGCCCCGGCCTGGGCACCGTCCTGGCCAACGAGGAGGTCACCGCCGACGGCCGGTCCGAGCGCGGCAACTTCCCGGTGTACCGCCGTCCCATGAAGCAGTGGATGCTGCGCATCACCGCCTACGCGGACCGCCTGCTCGAGGACCTGGAGCTGCTCGACTGGACCGAGGCCATCAAGAGCCAGCAGCGCAACTGGATCGGCCGGTCCACCGGCGCCGACGTGACCTTCTCCACCGACGCCGGGCCGCTGACGGTCTTCACCACCCGGCCCGACACGCTGTTCGGCGCCACCTACATGGTGGTGGCCCCCGAGCACCCGCTGGTGGGGGCGCTCACCACCGACGACCAGCGCGACGCGGTCCAGGAGTACGTGTCCGCCGCGGCGCGCCGGTCCGACGTCGACCGCCAGACCGAGGGCAAGGAGAAGACCGGCGTCTTCACCGGCTCGCTGGCCACCAACCCGGTCAACGGCGAGTCCATCCCCGTGTACGTCGCCGACTACGTGCTGATGGGCTATGGCACCGGCGCCATCATGGCCGTGCCCGCCCACGACCAGCGCGACTTCGAGTTCGCCCAGGCGTTCGACCTGCGCATCGTCCCGGTGATCGCCGCCCCGGACGAGCACGACCCGCTGGTGCAGGCGTGGACCGGCGACGGCGTCGCCATCAACTCGGCCAACGACGAGGTGTCGCTGGACGGCCGCTCCGTGGCCGAGGCCAAGGCCACCATCATCGAGTGGCTCGAGGGCAAGGGCCTGGGCACCGGCAAGGTGCAGTACAAACTGCGCGACTGGCTGTTCAGCCGCCAGCGCTACTGGGGCGAGCCGTTCCCCATCGTGTTCGGCGCCGACGGCGAGCCGCAGGCCCTGCCGGAGTCGGAGCTGCCCCTGGTGCTGCCGCCGATGGAGGACTTCTCCCCGAAGACGTCGGACGACGAGGACTCCGAGCCCGAGCCGCCGCTGGGCCGCATCACGGAGTGGACCACCGTCGACCTGGATCTCGGCGACGGCGTGCAGTCCTACCGGCGCGAGACCAACACCATGCCCAACTGGGCCGGGTCGTGCTGGTACGAGCTGCGCTACCTGGATCCCACCAACACCGAGGCGCTGGTCGACCCCGAGAACGAGCGGTACTGGATGGGTCCGCAGTCGCCCGACGACTGCGGCGGCGTCGACCTGTACGTGGGCGGTGTGGAGCACGCGGTGCTGCACCTGCTGTACGCCCGGTTCTGGCACAAGGTCCTGTTCGACCTGGGCCACGTGTCGTCCAAGGAGCCGTTCCGCCGGCTGTTCAACCAGGGCATGATCCAGGCGTTCGCCTACACCGACGACCGTGGCTTCTACGTCCCGGCAGACGAGGTGGTCGAGGTCGACGGGGCCTACCTGTTCGAGGGCCAGCCGGTCACCCGCGAGTACGGGAAGATGGGCAAGTCCCTGAAGAACGCCGTCGCCCCCGACGAGATGTGCGAGCGGTACGGGGCCGACACCCTGCGCCTCTACGAGATGTTCGGCGGCCCGCTGGACCAGGGCCGCCCGTGGGACACCACCGCCGTGGTCGGCATGTACTGGCTGCTCCAGCGGGTCTGGCGGGTCATCGTAGACGAAGGCGACGGCCCCCCGCGGGTCTCCGACGACCATCCCGACGACGACACCACCCGCCTGCTGCACCGCACCGTCGCGGCGGTGCGCGACGGCATGGAGACCCTGCGGTTCAACACCTCCATCGCCCGCATCACGGAGCTCACCAACCACCTCACCGCCACGTATCCCGATGGCGGCGTGCCGCAGTCGGTGGCCGAGGATCTGGTGCTGCTGCTGGCCCCGCTGGCACCGCACATCGCTGAAGAGCTGTGGGCGCGCCTCGGCCACGAGGCCTCGCTGACCTACCAGGGTTACCCCACCTTCGAGGAGGACTGGCTGGTCGACGCGTCCGTGGAGCTGCCCGTGTCGGTCAACGGCAAGGTCCGCTCCCGCATCGTGGTGGCCGCCGACGCGGACGCCGACGCCCTGGAGGCCGCCGCCCGCGCCGACGACAAGGTCGCGGCCCTGCTCGACGGGGCGACGGTCCGCAAGGTCATCGCCGTCCCCGGCAAGATGGTCAATTTCGTCGTGGCGTGACCCTCGGGGTGGTCTAGGAGATGACCACCGTGTCGAGGACGGCTTCGAGGGCCGTCATCACATCGTCGATGTCCTCGTCGGGCGCCACCACGCTGATCAGGTGCCACTCGTTGCCGATGGTGTCCTCGGCCTCGAAGAAGATGTCCACCATCGAGGTGCCCTGGTCGTCCTCGTAGGCGTACCCGACGGCGTCGTAGTCGCCCACCTCGAGGTCCTCGGGGCCGCCCACGATGTCGTAGCCGTTCTTCTCGGCCGCTCCCTCGGCGGTCTCCTTGGCGACGGCGTCGAGGGTGTCGGCCCCCTCCGGGTACACGGTGTAGATGCCGATGCTGCTGCCGTCGCCGTTCTCCAGCAGGATCGTGGCGGTGGCGGTCCCGGTGAACCCCTCGGGGACCTCGATGGACTCGGTGCCGGTCTCGATGGTGTCGCCCGCCTCGACCGCGTCCTCGTCGCTGGTGGGCGTGGTGGAGCTGCCGCCGTCATCCACCTCGTTCTCCACCCCGTCGACCCCGAGGTCGTCCGCCAGGGCGTTGACCGCCTCGTACCAGGAGGCGCGTGCCGTGGCCTCGTCGTCGAGCTGCGTGTTGTAGTCCGTGATCTCGGTGATCTCGACGTACTCGTCGAGCACCGCGATGTAGCTGCCGGTCTCGGTCAGCACGTCGTTCACGCCGGATGCCTGGTCGTCGGGAACGTCGAGCTTCCGCACGGCGGCGTCGAAGTCGTAGAGCGCGTTGCGA
>CALANQ010000031.1 GCA_937926025.1 uncultured Acidimicrobiales bacterium | reverse complement strand
TGCACGGCCTCGGCACGGTGCCCGGCCGACTGCAGGGCGTCGACGAGGTTCTCGACCATCATCTCGAGCCCGCCCCGCATGAAGGGGACCTGGGTGGCGCAGACCAGCACGTCCATCCGACGAGTCTCGCAGCCGGGGCGGGGCGGTCAGTAGATGGTGCGGCGGAGGCGCTCGGGGGAGGCGGCGGCGTAGGCCGCGCCGTCGAACTCGCCCTGGGTGATGGCGATCATCACGTCGCCGACGGTGGGCAGCGTCGAGCGGTCGACCTGGGAGGCCGGGTCCCAGAGCTTGGAGCGCACGAGCGCCTTCTGGCACTGGGTGAAGATCGTGTCGATGGTGACCTCGATGACGCAGCGGGGCACCTTGTCGCCCATGGCCCAGCTGGCGAGGAGATCGGGCTCGGTGCGCAGGACGGCCGTGCCGTTGCATCGGATGGTCTCGCCCACGCCGGGGATGAGGAACA
Organism: uncultured Acidimicrobiales bacterium; assembly: GCA_937926025.1. Taxonomy (GTDB): domain Bacteria; phylum Actinomycetota; class Acidimicrobiia; order Acidimicrobiales; family Iamiaceae; genus Aquihabitans. The sequence continues at coordinate 3,497 of CALANQ010000031.1, read as the reverse complement.
GCAGCGCCACCCGCGGGTCGCGGACGATGTTGCGCAGCGTGTCGACCCGGTTGTTGCCACGCCGATCGGCGATCTGGAGGGTCTGCGGGTCCACGATGCGGACCAGCTGGCCCGCCGGGTCGCCGCGGGGCGAGCAGTCGAGGCCCTCGGGCCCCGACGTGGCGATGACCACGAACGGCGACGCCTCGAGGAACGCCCGGATCTCGTCGATGACGACCGGCTGCTCCTTGAGGCGCGCCGCCGGCTGGACCTCGCCGTAGATCGCGTCGAGCTCCGCCTCGGAGGTGATCCGGTGCGGGGTCGGTGGGTCGGCAGCAGCCACAGGCCGACCCTACCGACCGAGGCCGGGCGGGCCGGCGTGGATTCCGCTCAGGCGGGCGGCGGCTGCAGCGGCAGCGGGGCGCACGCACCCTCGAGATCGGCCACCACGATGCGGTCGCGGTTGGCGTAGGTGACCTCGTTGGTGGGGTCGACCTGCACCTTGTACTCCCGGAAGCTCTGCTCCAGGGAGTCGTAGGCCAGGAGCCGGCCGCGGAGCGGCTCGCCCAGGTCCAGGAGGAGCTTGATGGTCTCGATGGCCTGGATGCTGCCCACGATGCCGGGGAGCACGCCGAGCACGCCGGCCTCGGCGCAGCTCGGGGCCATGTCCGCGGGCGGCGGCTCGGGGACCATGTCGCGGTAGGTGGGACCGTTCTGCGGGTCGAACACGGTGACCATGCCCTCGAACCGGAAGATCGACCCGTGGATGACCGGGATGCCGAGCTTCACCGACGCGTCGTTCACGAGGAAGCGGGTCGGGAAGTTGTCGGTGCCGTCGACCACCGCGTCGTAGCCGGAGAGGATGTCCATCACGTTGCTGGCCTCGAGGCGCACGTCGTAGGTGACGACGTTGACGTCGGGGTTGAGCGCGGTGAGCGTCTTCTTGGCGGAGTCCACCTTGCGGTCGCCGACGCGGTCCATGTTGTGGAGGATCTGGCGCTGTAGGTTGGACTCGTCGACCACGTCCATGTCGATGATGCCGAGGGTGCCGACCCCGGCGGCGGCCAGGTACAGGGCGGCGGGCGAACCGAGGCCGCCGGCGCCGAGGAGCAGGACCTTGGCGTCGAGCAGCTTGGCCTGGCCGGTCTCTCCGACCTCGGGGAGCAGCAGGTGACGCTTGTAGCGGTTGCGCTGGTCGGCGGTGAGCGAGGCGGGGATCTTCCACTCCCGGCCCTCGTCCTTCCACTGGTTGAACCCGCCCATCACCGAGACGACGTCGTCGTAGCCGAGCTGGCCGAGGGTCTGGGCGGCGAAGGCCGACCGGGTGCCGCCGGCGCAGATGACCACCAGCGGGGTGCTGTGGTCGGGCACCCGCATCTCGATGTTGGTCTCGAGGGTGCCGCGGGGGATGTGCATCGAGCCGGTGATGGCACCCTGCTCGTACTCGTCGGGCTCGCGGACGTCGAGCACGATGGCGTTCTCGGCGTGGCGGAGCTCGTCGGCCTCGGCGGTGGTGACCTCGCGGATGCCGGCCTTGGTGGCGGCGAGGAGATCTCGGAAGCTGGACATGTCAGGTCCTCGGGTGGTCGTGGGTTGCGGCAGCGGCGGCGTGCGGGCGGCCGCTGCGTGCGGTGGGAAAAGCCTACCGGGGAGGTCAACAATCGTTCCAGGCCGCAGATTCCCGGTCGGTCCACCCGGCGAAGCGGGTGAGGATTCCTCACCTTTCCCCTCAAGTCGGACATCGAACGTGCCGACAAGGGGGTCAAACCAATCGACCATGGAACGTCGGGAACGAGCTTTGCAACGCGCGGACGAAGCCACCCTCTGGTGACCAGCCACGTCCAACCGCACCGCAGCGCCCGAACCCCCCGTTTCGGCCTGAGGGAGGACCGACCATGGGAAGACCGACCACGAAGCGAGCGAACATCCTGCTCACCGCAGGGGCCGCGCTCCTGATCGTCGGCGTCGCGGTCGCCGCATCGGTGGGGCGCTCCGACGACAAGGACGACGCGGAGCCGACGGTCCCCGTCGTCGTCGCCCGGGCGGACATCGATGCCGGCGCGCTGGGCGATGACCTGGTCAGCGCCGGCAAGGTCGGCATCGACCAGGTCCCCGAGTCCGAGGCGCCGCCGGACGCGCTCAGCAGCACCGCCTCGCTGACCGGGGTCATCGTGACCGCCGCGGTGGAGAAGGGCGACGACGTCACCACCGAGGACGTCGGGCCCTCCACCCTGCGCGCCGGGTCCATCACCATCCCGAAGGGCAAGCAGGCGGTGGCCATCACGGTGGACACCACCGCAGGCGGCGGCGGCTACGCCGGGGCCGGCGACCACGTCGACCTCTTCGCCGTGATCCAGCCCGACGCCCCCGGTGCCCCCGTCTCCCCCATGACGAAGCTGCTGCTCAGCGACATCGAGGTCCTGGACGTGTCCAACGAGATCGCGCCCCGCCGAGCGGCGACGACCTCCGAGGAGACGCCGACCACGGCACCGGCGCCGCGCAGCACCGACGGCCAGATCACGTTGCTCCTGGCGCTGACCCCGGCCCAGGCGGAGCAGGCCATCTTCGCCGCCAGCTTCAACCGAGTCTGGGTGACGGTCCTGCCGAAGGACGCACCGGCCAGCAGCACCGACGGCGTCACCTACGACCAGGGCTACGTGGGAGCAGGCAAGTGACCGCGACCGACAGCGAGCCCACCGCCGCCACCCCCGAGCCGACCAGCGACCCGATGCCCGACCCGGCGATGGTCCCGCACTCGGCCTGCGTGGTGCTGGTGCACGACCAGCGAGGCGCGCTGTGGTCGAAGGTCGACGGCGTGGCCGCGTCGATGGTGCCCACGCCCATCGTGCTGCGCAGCGCGGCCCTCGGCTCGCTAGGCCGCATGCTGACCGACCAGCACGTCGACGTCCTGGTGGCCGGTCCCGGGCTGGACAACCGCTCGGGCTTCGAGCGGCTCCGCATCATCCGCGACGAGCTGCCCCGCCTGGTCACCGTCCTGGCCGTCGACCGCATCGACCACCAGGAGGCGTCGGCCGTGGTGCGGACCGGTGCCGTGGACCTCATCCAGGCCACCGCGGACCACGACCACCTCAAGGCCACCATCGGCCGGGCGGTGTCGCTGGCGACCCGCATCGTGGACCCCACGCCGACCCCCACCGACCTGCTGCCGCCCCCGCCGCCGGAGAAGGAGCGCCGGGTCATCACGGTCGCCTCGGCGTCGGGCGGCTGCGGCAAGACGTTCCTGGCCACCAACCTGGCCTGGTTCCTCACGCACAAGGGCGGGCGACGGGTCTGCATCCTGGACCTCGACCTGCAGTTCGGCGAGGTGACCGCGGCGCTCCAGCTGCGCCCCCGGTACACCATCACGGACCTGATCCAGCACGGCGACGAGCCCCAGTCCGAGTTGGACGAGCACATCGAGGAGTTCTGCGACCAGGACGAGACCGGTGTCTGGGTGCTGGCCGCACCCCGGGACCCCACCGAGGCGGCGATGACCCAACCCGAGGACATCGGCCGGC
>CALANQ010000030.1 GCA_937926025.1 uncultured Acidimicrobiales bacterium | reverse complement strand
CGCCCAGGTCGCCCAGCTGCGTGAACACCTCGCGGGCCAGGCCCGGGTCGTCCATCAGCTCGGTCTCGGTCAGCTCGAGGACCAGGTCGGCGGCCGGCACGTGGGTGCCCGACAGCTCGTGGGCCACGTAGGGGACCAGCTCCGGGTCGTAGAGGTTGCGCACGGACAGGTTGACGGCCACGCCCATGTGGTGGCCGGCCGCCCGCCAGCGGGTGGCCGCCTGGAGGCTCTCGCGCACCACCCACCGGGTGATGGGCTGGATCGCACCGGAGAGCTCGGCCAGCTCGATGAACTGGTCCGGCGGAACCTGCCCCAGGCGCGGGTGGTTCCAGCGGATCAGCGCCTCGGCCCGGACCGGGAGGCCGGTGCGCAGGTCGACGCACGGCTGGAAGTGCAGCACGAACTGGTCGAGCGAGACGGCGTCGGGCAGGTCGCCGATGAGGGTCAGCCGTTCCACGCTGGAGCGGTCCTGCTCGGCGGCGTAGACCGCAGACCCGGTGCCCGCCCGCTTGGCCATGTACATGGCCACGTCGGCCCGCTGGATGAGCGTGGGCACGTCGTCGGCGTGCTCGGGGAACAGGGCGATGCCGATGGAGGCGTTGGACTGCAGGCGGACGTCGCCCATGAGGAACGGCTCGATGAGCGTGTCGCGGATGCGGGCCGCCACCTGGCGGGCATCGTCCTCGGTGACCTCGCCGGTGAGCACCAGGGCGAACTCGTCGCCGCCGAGCCGGGCCACCAGAGCGTTGTCGAACTCCTCGGTGAGGCGGTCGCCGATGCCCCGCAGCAGCTGGTCGCCGACGTGGTGGCCGAGGGCGTCGTTGACCTCCTTGAACTGGTCGAGGTCCATCACCAGCAGCGCCACCTGCTGGCCGGTGGCCGGCGCCTCCCGCACCGAGCGGTGCAGCTCCTGGTCGAACAGGCGCCGGTTGGGCAGGCCGGTGAGCCCGTCGTAGAGGGCCTGGCGCCGCAGCGCCTCGGAGGCGGCGACGGCGTCGGTGATGTCCTGGAGGGAGATGGCCACGGACCGGTCCGGGAGGGGGAAGGCCCGCAGGGTCACGACCCGCTGCTCGGCGTCGGCCGGCTGGACGATCAGGTCGTCGACGCGGAGCGGCACCGACCGCTCGACCACGCCGGCGAGCCGGTCCCGAAGCCGGGAGCCGACCAGTGCCGGGAAGGCCTCCTCGACGGGGCTGCCGATCTGGGAGTACAGGTCCCGGCGCATCAGCCGCTCCGCCGCCGGGTTGGCGGCCCGCAGCCGCAGCACCTCACGGCCGTCCTCGCCGTCCTCCTCCAGGCGCAGCACGATAAGCGCCTGGTCGATGCGGTCGACGATGTCCGCGTACTGGTTGACCCGGTGCTCGATCTGCACCCGGTCGGTGATGTCGATGCTCATGCCCTGGAGGGCGAACGGCACCCCGGCACCGTCGACCGACACGGTCACCCGGTCGTGCAGGTGGACCCAGCGCCCGTCGGCGGCGCGGAACCGGTAGCTGACCTCGTGGTCGATGCCCAGGGCCACCGCCCGGGCCACCGTCTCGGTGGTGGCGGTCAGGTCTCCCGGGTGGATGTTGGACTCCCAGAACCCGGGGGTCAGCCACTGCTCCTCGGTCCAGCCCAGCATGGTGGTGGCCCGCTGGTTCACGAACGTGAAGCGGTTCTCGCCCGGGCTGCGGACCCACAGGATGGCGTCGAGGTTGTCGACCACCAGGTTGAGGCGCTGGCGCACGCGGTCCTCGATGGCGGCCAGCTGGCCCACCGCGGTGGCGATCATCAGGGCGGCGATGGCGAACCCCGCGATCAGCAGGGCGGCATCGGGAAGGGTGTGGACGGCGTTGATGGCCAGGAGCCCGACGATGCCGATGGCAGTGACCAGGAGGGCCGGTCCCTGACCCGACACCGAGGCGGCGAGGGACACCACGGCGAGCATCACCAGGGTGGCGGGGACGGCGATGTCCGGCGAGATGGCGGGGAAGACCAGCACCGCGAGCATGTCGGTGTAGTGCATCCACGTGGGTGCGGCACCGGTGCGCTGGGCCTGGAGGTGGGCGATGGCGTTGGCGGTCCAGCCCACGCCGAGGATGAGCAGCGGCATGTACCAGGGGAACGAGCCGAACAGCAGCGACCCCACGGCGAGGGCGCCGATGGCGATGTAGCGCTGGAAGAACGCCGGGCCGAGGAAGCCGCCTTCGCTGAAGTCCACGAGCGGTCGCCGGAACTCGCGGTACTCCTCCCGCAGTCGGGATCGAAACGCGGCTCCAGCACCCATCGTGAGCATCATCTCACCTGGAGGGGTCGAAGCGCGCACCGGCTCGGCGGTCCGAACCCGCCCCGTTGCTACGGTCCGGGCGGCCCCGAGGGGCCGATCTCGTCGAGGAGTCCCGTGACCAGCACCGATCGCCCTGGGCGAGGCAGCACCTACCGCCCCGTGGCGCTGGTGCTGGGGTCCATGCTGTCGCTCCAGTTCGGCGCTGCCATCGCCACGCACCTGTTCGACGAGGTCGGGTCGGCGGGCGCGTCGGCCCTCCGGCTGGGGCTGGCGGCGGTGCTGCTGGTGGCCTGGGCCCGTCCGCCGGTGCGCTCCTGGAGCCCGGATCACCGCCGGTCGGTGGTCCTGCTCGGCCTGGCGATGGCGGTCATGAACTTCGCGTTCTACGAGGCCGTGTCCCGGCTGCCGCTCGGCGCCGCCATCACCATCGAGTTCCTCGGGCCGCTGGGCCTGGCGGTGGTGCTCACCCGCCGGCCGCGCGACCTGGTCTTCGTGGCCCTCGCGCTGGCCGGCGTGGCCGCCCTCGGGTTCGGCCAGCAGGGCTCGGACGCCGGGGCGCTCGATCCGATCGGTGTGGCCGCCGCCCTGGTGGCCGCGCTCTTCTGGGCGGCGTACATCCTGGCGGGCTCCCGGCTGGCGGCCACCGATGCCGGCCTGGCGAGCCTGGCCGGGGCGTGCACCGTGGCCGCCGTGCTCGTCGTGCCCATCGGTGTGGCGGCCAACGGCACCGACCTGCTGGACGGGCGGGTCCTGCTGCTCGGCCTGGGCATGGCCGTGCTGGCCTCGGTGATCCCGTACTCGTTCGAGCTGCGGGCGCTGGAGCGGATGGCCAAGCGGACCTTCAGCATCCTCGTGGCGCTCGAGCCCGCCATCGGTGCCCTGGTCGGCGCCGTCCTGCTGGACCAGCACCTGGGGGCGCTGTCGCTCACCGGGATCGCGCTGGTGGTGGCCGCAGGGATCGGCGCCACCGCCACGGCGTCGCCCGGGCAGCCGCCGCTGCTCCCGGACTCGGCCTGATCCGGCGGTCCGCCTCCGGGCGTACCATCGCCGGACGAGCGGAAGGGAGCACGCCATGGGCGCGGCAGAGGGCATCAGCGAGGTCGCAGCGGAGGGGTTCGGCGCCGGCGCCGCGGCCTACGAGCAGGGCCGGCCCAGCTACAGCGACGACGTGGTGGCCTGGCTAGCGGACCGCCTCGGCATCGCACCGGGTCGCACCATCGTCGACCTGGCGGCCGGCACCGGCAAGCTCACCCGGCTGCTCGCGGCCACCGGCGCGCACGTCACCGCCATCGAGCCGGTGGACGCCATGCGGGACCAGCTCCTGATCGCCTGTCCCGGCGCCGACGCGGTCAGCGGCACCGCGGAGTCGATCCCGCTGCCGGACCGCTCCGTCGACGGCCTCACGGTGGCCCAGGCGTTCCACTGGTTCGACCCGGCTGCGGCGCTGGCCGAGATCGCCCGGGTGCTGCGGCCCGGCGGTTCGCTGGGCATCGTGTTCAACGAGCGCGACACCCGGGAGCCGTGGGTGGCCGAGCTGTCGACCATCATCCGCTGGGACGAGCGGCAGCGCTGGCGGGTGCCCTACACGGTCGAGGTCGACTGGGCGGCGGTGGTCGCCGAGCACGGTCCGCAGTTCGGCCCGGCGCAGCGCTACGACTCCACCTACATCCAGCCCATGGACGCCGGCACGCTCGTCCAGCGGGTGCTCTCCACGTCGTACATCGCCCGCCTCCCGCAGCCCGAGCAGGCGGCCATCGCCGACCGGGTCCGAGACCTCGTCGCCCCGCCGGGCGCTTCGTTCGAGCTCCCCTACGTCTCGGTCGCCTACGCCGCGCCCCTGGCGGTGACGTGACGGGAACCGAGGTGGGCGACGCGGGGTTCCGGCACGAGGCGCTGCTCGACTGGTTCGGGGCCCGGCAGCGGGACCTGCCGTGGCGGCGGACGCGGGACCCGTGGGCGGTGCTGGTGTCGGAGCTGATGCTCCAGCAGACCCAGGTGGCGCGGGTGCTGCCGAAGTACGAGGCGTTCCTGGAGCAGTGGCCCACCGCGTCGGCCTGTGCGGCGGCACCGCTGGGCGACGTGGTCACCGCGTGGGCCGGCCTCGGCTACAACCGCCGCGCCGTGAACCTCCACCGCGGCGCGCAGCAGGTGGTGGCCGATCACGGCGGCGTGCTGCCCGACGACCTCGACGCCCTGCTCGCGCTGCCCGGCATCGGCCCGTACACGGCCCGCGCCGTGCTGGCGTTCGCCTTCGAGTCCGACGAGGTCGGGGTGCTCGACACCAACGCCGCCCGGGTGCTGGCCCGCTGGACCGGGCGGTCGCTCAAGCCGAAGGAGGCCCGGGCGCGGGCCGACGCCGCGGTCGCCCCGGCGGCGGGCTGGGCCTGGAACCAGGCCATGCTCGACCTGGGCGCCACCGTGTGCACGCCTCGGGCGCCGCGCTGCGACGAGTGCCCGGTGGCCGAGCGGTGCGGATGGCAGCAGGCCGGTCGGCCCGACCCGGACCCGGCCATCGGGTCCGCCGGCGTGTCCACCGGGCAGTCGCGCTTCGACGGCTCGGACCGCCAGGGTCGAGGCCGGCTGGTCGACGCGCTGCGGGTCGGCCCGGTGGCGGCCGCCGACCTGGCCGCGGTGATGGGGTGGCCTGGTGACCCCGAGCGGGCCGAGCGGGTGGCGGCCACGGTCGTGGCCGACCACCTCGCCGTGATCGGTGCGGACGAGGGCTACCGGCTGCCGAGCTGAGCGGTCACCGGTCGCCCCGGGGGCGCCGGAGACAGGTGGTGGGTCAGGAGGTGAGGAAGCCAACGATGTGGCCGTTGACGACCTCGGGCTGCTCGAGCTGGAGGAAGTGGCCGGCGTCGGGCACCACCTCGTAGCGGGAGCCGGGCGCGGCCAGCGAGGCCAGGACGCCGTCGTCGATGAGCTCGGCGCCCATGCAGCCGTCGTCGGCGCCGTGCAGGTAGAGCGCCGGGACCGACAGGGGCGCGGCGCCGGCCGCCTCCACCGCGTCGTACTCGGGGGAGCGGGCGCCGGCGCCGAGCGTGGCCCGGTAGTAGCCGAGCGCGGCGGCCAGGTTGGCCGGGTCCCGGAAGCAGTCCTTGGCCCGAGCGGCGTCGGCCGCACCGTCGAAGCCGGGCGACCAGTCCTGCCAGAGCCGGTCGATGAAGGCGAGGTCGTCCATCGGCACCGCCATGTCCGAGAGCGGCGACTGGAAGAAGAACATGTACCAGGAGCGCTGGAGCTGGTCGTAGGAGAAGAACGCCTGGGCCACCGTCGCCGGCGGCGGCACGGAGGCGACCACCACCTTGGCCCACCGGTCCGGGGCGTGGCCGGCGGCGGCGTAGGTGGCCAGGGCGCCCCAGTCGTGGCCGATGAGCACGGCGTCGTCGCCGCCCCCCAGCGCCTCGTGCAGCGCGATGGCGTCGGAGGCCACCGCACCGGACTGGTAGAGGTCGTCGTCGGGGATGGCGGTCGGCGCGTAGCCCCGCAGGAACGGCGCCACCGCCCGGTACCCGGCGTCGGCGAGCGCAGGGAGCAGGTGCCGCCAGCTCCAGGCGGAGTCCGGGAAGCCGTGGAGGCACAGCGCGAGCGGGCCCTCGCCGACGGACAGCGTGCCGAAGGTCAGGCCGTCGGTCTCGACGGTGGACTCGACGATGGAGGAATGGACGGCGGTCATTTCGGGGACAGTAACGGCAGGCGAACGGCCGGGGGCTCCCGAACGACCGTCGACGCACCCTGTGTGCTTTGCGTCACAGTTCGGGCCGCTCGGTGGCCGGTTGGCTACCGTTCGCAACGCAGCAGGGGCAGCAGGAGCAACGCATGGTGAACGTCACGTTCTGGGGGGTACGGGGGTCGACCCCCTGTCCGTGCGACGCCAACAAGCGCTACGGCGGCAACACCGCGTGCGTCAGCCTGGAGGCTCCCGGCCAGGACCCCATCCTGTTCGACCTCGGCACCGGGCTCCGCTTCTTCGGTGAGTCGCTCCCGGCCGACGAGGTGTTCCGCGGCATCTCCCTCGTCACGCACCTGCACTGGGACCACGTGCAGGGCCTCCCGTTCTTCACCCCGATCAACCGGCCCGGTGCCAAGCTCACCGTGTGCGGCCGCAACGACGAGGGCACCCTGGCCGAGGCGTTCGAGGACTTCATGCGCCCGCCGTACTTCCCGGTGCGCCCCGCCGACCTCTGCGGCGAGATCACGTTCCGCGACACCGACGACGAGACCTTCAAGTTCGGCCGGGCCCGCATCACCGCCGGGAACGTGCCCCACACCGGTGCCACCAACGGCTACCGGGTGGAGCTCGACGGGTTCACCATCGCCTACATCAGCGATCACCAGCAGCCCACCGGGTCCGACGCCATCGAGCCGTCGGTGCTGGCGCTGTGCGACGGTGCCGACCTCGTCATCCACGACGCCCAGTACGAGCCCCACGAGTTCGCGGTGAAGTCCGACTGGGGCCACTGCACCGTGGAGTACGCGGTGCGGGTGGCGGCCGAGGCGGGGGCCAAGCGGCTGGCGCTGTTCCACCACGACCCGTCCCACGGCGACGAGGTCATCGACCGCCTGCTGGTGGAGGCCCGGGGCTTCGCCGAGGGCACCTCGGTGGTCGAGGTCATCGCGGCAGCGGAGGGCACCACGGTGGCGCTCAGCCTGGCGTCGGCTCCGGCCTAGTCTGACGATCCCTCAGATCGTCCCACCGCCAGGAGCCCACCGATGACCGAGCCCGCGTTCGACAGCGCCCGATTCCGTCAGGTGCTGGGGCACTTCCCCACGGGGGTCTGCGTGGTGGCGGCGTTCGACGAGGGCGACCACCCGGTGGGCATGGCCATTGGCTCGTTCTTCTCGATCTCCCTGGAGCCCCCGCTGGTCGGCTTCTGCGCCGGCAAGGGCTCGTCCACGTGGCCCAAGCTGAAGGCGGCGGGGAAGTTCTGCGTGAGCATCCTGGGCGACGACCAGGAGGAGGTCTCCCGGCGGTTCGCGTCCAAGGAGGCCGACAAGTTCGCCGGCCTGGCCTGGGACCGCTCCCCGCTCGGGTCGCCTCGCCTCGGCGGGTCGCTGGCCTGGATCGACTGCGAGACCGAGGCGCTGCATGACGCCGGCGACCACGAGATCGTCGTCGGTGCCGTCCACGACCTCGCCGTCACCGCCGAAGGCCACCCCCTGGTCTTCTTCCGCGGTGGCTACAGCCATCTCGCCTGAACGCCTGAGCGCCGGAGTCCTCGGGCGCCGTCGCCGTCGAGCGGTGGCCGCCGGTCAGGCGACGCCCAGCTGCGAGGTGATCCACGCCAGGACGAACGCCTCGTCGCGCCAGGCGTCGTAGCGGCCGGTGGGGCCGCCGTGGCCCGCGCCCAGCTCCACCTTGAAGAGCGCGGCGTGCCCCTGGTCGCGCAGGCGGGCCACCCACTTGGCCGGCTCGTGGAACCCGACGCGGGGATCGTTGAGGCCGGCGGTGGCGAGGATGGCGGGGTAGGTCCCGGCGGACGACGGCGCGACGTTCTCATAGGGGGCGTAGGCCTTCATCCAGCCGTAGGCCTCTTCGGTGTGGAGGGGGTCGCCCCACTCCTCCCACTCGATCACCGTCAGCGGCAGCGTGGGGTCGAGCATGGTGGTCAGCGGGTCGACGAACGGCACCTCGGCCACCACCGCCCGGAACCGGTCCGGGGCCAGGTTGGTGACCGCGCCCATGAGCAGGCCGCCCGCCGAGCCGCCACGGGCGGCCAGGAGCGGGGCGGCGGTGCGCCCGGTGGCGATGAGGTGGTCGGCGCACGCCACGAAGTCCGAGAAGGAGTGGTGCTTGGCGCCGAACTTGCCGTCCTCGTACCAGTGGCGGCCCAGCTCCCCGCCGCCGCGCACGTGGGCGATGGCGAAGACGATCCCCCGGTCGAGCAGCGAGAGCCGGGCGATGGAGAACCACGGGTCCATGCTCATCTCGTAGGCGCCGTAGCCGTAGAGCAGGCACGGGGCCGGGCCGTCGGCGGGGACGGCATCGGGCCGCCACACCAGCGAGATCGGCACGCGTGTCCCGTCGGCGGCGGTGGCCCACTCGCGGGCCGACGCGTACTGCGACGCCTCGAACCCGTCCAGCACGGGCAGCTGCTTGAGCACGGTGCGGGCGCCGGTGGCGATGTCCTGCTCCAGGACCGACGGCGGGGTGGTGAGGGACTGGTAGCTGAACCGGTAGGTGGTGGCGTCGAACGTGGGGTTGGCACCGGGGCTGAGGGTGCCGACGGGGTCGTCGGTGGCGAACGGGGTGGTGGCGCCGGTGGTGGGGTCGAGCAGCCAGATCGCGGTGAGGCCGTCGGTGCGCCCGTGCACGATGACGTGGCCGGCGAAGGTCTCGACGCCCTGGAGCCGCGTGCCGGCTCGGTGGGAGAGCACGGGCTCCCACTCGTCGCGGGGTGCGGTCTCCACGCCCGTGAGCGGGGCCCGCCAGAGCGCGAAGTCCTCGGCGCCGCCGTGGTTGCTGGTGACGTACAGGCCGGTGGGGTGGTGCGCCACCGAGTACTCGACGCCCTGCTCCCGGGGGGCCACCACCATTGGGTCGCCCTCGGGTCGGCGGGCGTCGAGCAGCCAGCTCTCGCTGGTGATGGCGCTGCCGGCGCTGATCACGACCACGTCACCCGAGCGGGACGCACCGACCGACACGTGGAACCGCTCGTCGTCGTCCCGGAACACCTCGATGTCGCCGTCGGGGCTGCTTCCGACCTGGTGGCGCAGCACCCGGTCGGGCCGGTGGGCCTCGTCGTCGAGCGTGTACCAGCACGTGGCCGAGTCCGCGGCCCAGGCGAAGCCGTAGGACACGTCGGTGACGGTCTCGGTCGCCTCGGTGCCGGTCCGGAGGTCCCGGAACCGCAGGGTGTGGCGCTCGTCGCCGTCGCGGTCGATGGCGTAGGCCAGCCAGTTGCCGTCGGGGCTGACGTCGAGCACGCCGAGCCCGAGGTACTCGCCCTCGTCGGCGAGCTCGTTCGGGTCCAGCACGACCTGCTCGGCCGCCGGGTCCGTGACCCACGCGGTGGTGGTGCCGTCGTCGGGGCGGCGGCAGTGGATGGGGTACGCCTTCCCCTCCTCGGTGCGGGTCAGGTACCACCAGGCACCGTCGCGCACCGGCACGGACAGGTCGGTCTCCTGGGTCCGGGCCCGGATCTCGTCGAAGATGGCGTCGCGCAGCGGCGCCTGCGAGGCGGTGGCGGCCTCGGTCCATGCGTTCTCCGCCTCGAGGTGCGGGAGCGTCTCGGGGTCGTCGGCGTCGCGCAGCCAGGCGTACGGGTCGACGACGGTGTCGCCGTGGAACGTCCGCTCGGTCGGCCGCCGGGCGGGGCGCGGCGGAGGGTGCGGGCGGGGTCGGGGCGTCGGTCACGACGGGGAGGCTACGGGCGTTCGACCGGTACCCTCCGCTGATGGCCGTGTACGCCCTGGGTCACCAGGTCCCCCAGATCCACCCCGACGCCTACATCTCGCCGGAGGCGGTGATCATCGGCTCGGTCACCATCGGGGCGGAGAGCTCGGTGTGGCCCGGCGCGGTGCTGCGAGGCGACGACGGCGAGATCCACATCGGCGCCCGCGCCTCCATCCAGGACGGGGCCATCGTCCACACCACCCACTTCCAGCCCACCACCGTGGGCGACGAGTGCGTCGTCGGCCACCTCGCCCACCTGGAGGGGTGCATCATCCACGACGGCGCCCTCGTGGGCTCGGGCTCGGTGGTGCTGCACAAGGCCGTGGTGGAGACCGGCGCTCTCGTCGGCGCCGGCGCGGTGGTGTCGGGCGGCACCATCGTCCCGGCCCGAGCCATGGCGCTGGGCATCCCCGCCAAGATCCGTCCCGATGCCGTGACCCCCGAGATGATCTCGCTCGGCATGCAGTCCTACGTGGACCGCGGCCACCGCTACCGGGCGGAGCTCCGCCGCCTGGACTAGGACTCCCTCACCCGGGGAACAGAACCCTCAAGGTCGGCCCCCGCCGATCCGATGGAACGAGGACGGAGACACGCGTGGCGTCCGACGCCGGTGATCGCTGCCCATCGGCATCCGATGCGAGCGGCTCCCGGCCCGAGGAGGAACTCCTCCGGCACCCGTATCCCCGAGGGGGCCGCCGACGCTCTCCTCAGCGAATGGTTTCGCTGACTCGAAGGTCGTCCGCCCATGACCACGATCCCGTTGCTGCCCCCACCGCTGGTCGCGGACGGGACTGCTCGCGCGCGGCACGCCGTGGCGCGGCCTGACGTGGACGAGCTCGACGCTGGCGAAGTGTACCGCCGGTTCAGCGCGTCGGTGCGGGGCTACCTGCGAGGTCAGGGCACCGAGGATCCTGACGATCTGCTCGGCGAGGTGTTCTTCCAGGTCACCCGGTCCCTGCCCGCCTTCGAGGGCGACGACGACGACCTGCGCCGGTGGGTGTTCACCATCGCCCGGAACCGGCTGATCGACGCCCGCCGCCGGCGCAGCCGTCGACCCCGGACGGTGTCGCTGGGTCGCCACGACCAGGTGGTCGACGCACCGCCAGAGCCGGATGAGGAGCTGTTCGCGGCCCTCGAGCGGCTGACCGACGAGCAGCGCGAGGTGGTGGCGCTGCGGTTCATCGCCGATCTGAGCATCGAGGACGTGGCGCGGCTGACCGGTCGGACGGTCGGCGCCACCAAGTCCATGCAGCACCGAGCGCTGGACCAGATGGCCCGCTCGCTCGGCGACCAGGACGAGGAGGAGCGGTGATGGAGCACGACGCACTGATCGCCCGCCTCCGAGCGGTGGGGGAGGCACCGGTCCCGCCCGCGGTGGAGCGGCGCTGCCTCGAACGGATCGAGCAGGCGCAGCGGGGCCCGTCGCGCCGGGGCTGGCAGGTGGCCGTCGCGGCGCTGGTGGTGGCGCTGATGGCGAGCACCGGCCTGGCGGCGGCCGGGGCCCTCCCGGCTCCGGCGCAGCACGTCGCGCACGAGGTGCTGGGCCACGTGGGCATCGAGGTCCCGGACCGGGCCGATCCGCCGCCTTCCGACGAGCCCGGGTGCCCGGGCGCCTCCTGCGCCACCTCGACCACGGGCTCCCCCGACGGTGGGTCGACCTCGACCTCCGCGGCCCCGTCGGAGGAGGCCCCCGGAGCCACCACGCCGAGCGGCGCCGGGTCCACCACAGCCCCGACCTCCGGCGCTCCGGGTGGCTCGGGTGGCTCCGGTGGCTCGGGCGGCACGACCCCGGCGGAGGCCGGAGGGTCCGGGGCCACGCCGGCGACGCCCGCGACCCCGGCGACCCCCGCCAACCCCGAGACGGGGACCCCGGCGACCCCGGCGACCCCGGCCACGCCCGCCACCCCGGTCCGGCCGACGCGGCCGACCACGCCCGCGACCACCCGACCGACCGACCCGTCCGCCACCCGGCCCAGCAACCCGGCCACCACCCGCCCGACGAACCCGGCCACCACCCGGCCCACCTCGCCCCACGGATCGTTCGGTCCGGGCCACGGAGGTGCGTCATGAGCCCCACGGCGCGCCGGGCGGCGCGAGGCGAGCGCGGCGCGGTCCTGGTGGAGTTCGCGCTGATCGTGCCGTTCCTCGCCATGCTGCTGTTCGGCATGCTGACCGGCGGGTTGGTCCTGAACCGGAAGATGGCGGCGACCCAGGCGTCCCGAGAGGGAGCGCGCTACGGCGCGACGATGGCGCCGGACCAGTGCACCCCGGCCACGAACTGCGCGGGGCGGACGTGGGCCCAGCAGGTGCGGTCCGCCACCGTGGCCCGGTCGGAAGGGTCGGTCTCGGCGACGGATGTGTGCGTCGCCCTGGTGGAGGGCCCGGGCTCCGCCCCCGTTCCGCTATCGCTCGCGCACACGACCAACGCGACGCTGGCGCCCTGCTACGTCGACCAGAGCGTCGACAACGGCAAGCGGGTGCAGGTGGTGGTCCGCTTCAGCGACCGGATCGAGGCCGTCGTCACCCAGGTCCCGGTGACGGTGACCGCTCGTTCGACCTCGAAGCTCGAGCAGTGATCGGCCACCACCACCCCCGGGCACCGCGAGGAGCCGCCCACGAGCGGGGGTCGGTCCTCGTGCTCATGGCGCTGGCCATGGTGGCGCTGGTGGTCGTCGTCGGCATCGTGATCGACCTCGGCTACACGCGGGGCGGTGCCGGCTTCGACCAGTCGACCGCTGACCTGGCGGCGCTGGCGGGCGGCGACGACCTGGCTCGCAACCACTACAGCGACGCCTGCAAGGACATCGTCAACTACTTCAACACCAACGCCCGGGCGAACCCGGGCATCGAGGCCACGTCGTTCTGCTCCGGCTTCGACTCGACGGTGTGCAGCAACGGGCCGACCTCCCAGGTGCGGCCGGTCGCCTCCACCGGTCACTACACACTTCGCCTGCGGTTCCCGGTGCCCGACTCCGAGATCGCGGATCCGACGTTCGGCGCCGGGCTGCTGGACGGGCTGCCGTGCGAGCGCATCACCGTGTCCATCACCTCCGAGGAGCCATCGTTCTTCGGCGGCATCATGGGACGGCAGTCCTACCCCGTGACCCGCGTGGCCACGGTGCGGGGCGGTGCCTCCCAGACCCGGCTGGTCCCGGCGCTGTGGCTCCTCGATCCGACCGGGTGCGGCGTGCTCAACGTGCAGGGCGGCTCCAAGGTGACCGCCGGCGACGTCAGCGACCCGGCCCACATCAACCCCGGCGTGATCACGCTGGACTCCGACGGCACCGCCGGGTGCAGCAGCCAGAGCCCCACCCTGGTCACGGGCGGTGCCGGCACGGAGGTCCGAGCCGTCCCGATCACGGGCGCACCGAACGCCCGAGGTGCGATCACCCTCCGGGCCCTCCCGCGCGGCGCCACGACCTGCATCGGCTCCACCGCCTGCGACCAGACGGCGGTCGGCACCCAGATCCTTCCGCAGCCCGTCTCCTCGACGGAGCGGGCGACCCGTGCCCCGGTGGACTGGGCGTGGAACTGCAAGGCCAGCTACCCCACGTACTTCGGCATCACCGTCGAGGGATGCCCCAACGCCGGCACCCAGGTGCCCTTCATCGACCGGCTCCGCGCCGGGGTCGGAACGTCCGGGTCGCTGACGGGGTACCAGCGCTGGAGCTCGACCTACAGCTGCAGCCCGAGCGGCACCATCGCGGTGACCGGAAACTGGTGGGTCGACTGCGGGGGTCCGAACGGGTTGTCGCTCACGAACGGGACCTCGGTGTCGTTCACCGGCGGCAACGTGGTGATGGACGGCGGGGTGAAGCTGAACAGCGGCGGCGCGCTGAGCTTCAACACCAGCAACCCGACCAGCACCCTGCCCTTCGGCTGCACCCAGACCAGCACCACCGCGCCGTGCCTGGCCTCGTCGAGCGCCCGGGCGGCTTTCGTCTACGTCCGCAGCGGCGACCTGAACCTCGGCGGCGGTGCCCTCAACGCCCGCAACACCATGATCTACCTCGGCCAGAACTCGGTCCTGAAGGGCTCCGGCGGCTCGCCGCCGTCGTGGTCGGCGCCCACCGAGGGTCCCTTCGCCGGCCTGGCCCTGTGGGCGGAGTCGCCGGCCGCCTACACCATTTCCGGCGGCGCCGGCGTCACGCTGCGGGGCACCTTCTTCACGCCGTTCGCCGACGAGCTGACGCTGACCGGCGGCGGCAACTGGGGCCAGCAGAACGCCCAGTTCATCTCGTACCGGTTGAAGGTGACCGGCGGCAGCTACCTCACGATGGCGCCAGATCCGACCTCGGCCGTGATCCTGCCCCCGTCGTCCGCCACCCTCATCCGGTAGCGGCGTCGAACCGGTCGGGTCCGGTCAGCTCATCCCGGTCGGGTCCGGTCAGCGGACGGAGGCGCCGTCGGACTCGAAGAGGGCGACGATGCCGTGGGCGGCCTCGCGGCGGGCCCAGCGGGCGATGGTGGCGTCGCTCGTGAGCAGCACGATCTGGGTGCGGTTCGAGAGGCGGGTCACCAGGTCCAGGATCTTGAACAGCTCGCTCGGCTCCACGTCCACGAAGGCGTCGTC
>CALANQ010000029.1 GCA_937926025.1 uncultured Acidimicrobiales bacterium | reverse complement strand
GTGCTCGCACATCGGCGGCGACCGCTTCGCCGCCAACCTCCTGGTGCTCCCCGACAGCCTCTACTTCGGCCGCATGGAGCCCGCCGAGGCCGAGGCCATCCTCGACCAGCACGCCGAGGGCCGCATCGCCCTCGAGTGGTACCGGGGCCGCTCCACCCTGCGCTTCGTCGAGCAGGCGGCGGAGCACGCGGTCCGCGCCGGGCTGGGCATCACCGGCACCGGCGATGTCACCATCGCCCCGGGCCAGGGCGCCGACCGCATCCGCGCCGACGTCGCCGGCATCGGGCCCGTCGACGTCGCCCTGACCCGCACCCTCGAGACCGTGGCCGAGCCCCTCACCTGCCACGGCCCCGGCGACCAGCAGGTCCCCCGCTACCGCGCCACCGAGCTCATCGAACCCACCTGACCCCTCGCCCGAACCCCACGGGCCACCCCCACGGGCGATTCGAACGTTCGACGGTTGTCGTTGCACCGCAACGGTCCGCATCGAAAGTTCCCCCGGGCGATTCGAACTTTCGACGGTTGTCGTTGCACCGCAACGGTCCGCATCGAAAGTTCGGCCGGGAGGGCGGTGGCGAGCGGCGCGCGTGGGCTCGGGCGGGTCCGAAGGGGGCGGCGCGGGCGGGGGTCAGGGGGTCCAGTTGGTGGGGGTGTCGTCGGGGCGGAGCTGGGCGTGGGTGCCGCCGTCGACCACCAGGAACGCGCCGCAGAACCAGCGGGCGTCGGGACCGAGGAGGAACTCGACCACGCCGGCCAGCTCGTCGGCGGTGCCCTTGCGGCCCACCGGGATGGGCAGGGCGTCGATGAACTCGCCGACCGTGCGGTCCTCCCGGCTCTCCTGGAGCAGGGGCGTCTCGACGGCGCCGGGGGCGACGACGTTGAGCGTGATGCCGGCGCCGGCCCAGTCCTCACCGGGGGCGTGGCGGCGCACCCAGCGGGCGATGGCGGTCTTGGTGGCGGGGGAGGTGTTCAGCGAACCGACCTCGTCGGCGGCGGCCCGGGCGGCGGCCTCGTCGCCGGAGAGGCACGCCTCGGTGACGGCGTCGGGCACCCCGGGCTGGATGACCGTCGAGTTGGAGCTGATGGCGATGGCCGCCGGCTGGACGCCGCGGGCGAGCAGCGGGCGCAGCCCCGCCAACAGGTCCACCGTGCCGAAGTAGTTGACCGACGCCAGGAGCGATCCGGGCCGGTCGGTGAGGCCGGCCAGGCCGGCCCAGGTGACCAGGCCGTCGATCGCCCCGTCGTGGCCGCCGGCCAGCTCGGTGACCTGGTCGATGGCGGACGTCCGGCCCTCCGGGGTGCCGAGGTCGGCGATGACCGTGGCGTCGCGGAGGTCGATGCCGATGACGCGGTGGCCGGCGGCCACCAGGCGGCGGGCGGTGGCGGCACCCATGCCCGAGGCCGAACCGGTGACGACGATGGTGCGGGTCATGCAGCACGCTCCGATCCGGGCACCAGCACGCAGCGGGTCCCCGAGTAGATGGTGGGCAGGCACTTGTTGCAGTGGATGCAGATGCCGGCCTCGGTGGCGCCGGCGGCCAGGCGGTTGGGCAGGTCCGGCTCCCGCAGCAGGGCCCGGGCCATGGCCACGAACTCGAAGCCCTCGGCCATGGCCCCGTCGATGGTGGCCCGCTGGTTGATGCCGCCCAGCAGCACCAGGGGCATCGACAGCTCCTCGCGGAACTGGCGGGCGAACGGGAGGAAGAACCCCTCCTCGTAGGGAAGCTTGGGGAACAGCTTGCGGCCCACGACCCGGAGGCCGAGGCCGACCAGGCGGCCCTGGGCGGCGGCGAACTCCTTCATGGGCACGTCGCCCCGGAAGAAGTACATGCCGTTGAGCAGCGAGCTGCCGCCGGTGAGCTCCATGGCGTCGAGGTGGCCGTCGTCCTGGAGGAGCCGACCGAACTGCAGGCTCTCCTCCAGCCAGAGCCCGTCCTTCACGCCGTCGGCCATGTTGAACTTGGCCAGCACGGCGACCTGACCGTCGGCGGTCCGGCGCACCGCCTCCACGACCCGGCGGGGGAAGGTCGAGCGGTTGGCGATGCTCCCGCCGAGCTCGTCGCGCCGCTTGTTGAGGTTGGGGCTGAGGAAGCTGCTGAGCAGGTAGTTGTGGCCGAGGTGCACCTCGACGGCGTCGAACCCGGCGTCGATCGCCACCCGGGTGGCCTGCTCGAACTGGGTGACCACCTCGTCGAGCTCGTCCTTCGACGCCCCGTGCACCCGGCCCATCGCCGGCATGGAGAACCGGGTCGACGGGCCCAGGCTCGGGTACCGCTTGGACTGGTTCTGGGCGACGTAGCCGGCGTGGCCGAGCTGGGCGGAGACGGCGGCCCCCTCGGCGTGGACGGCGGCGGTCAGCCGCTGCAGGTCGGGCACCAGCTCCGGGGTGAACACCACGGTGTCGCGGCTGACCCGCCCGCCCTTGGAGACCGCGCAGTACGCGACGGTGGTGAGGGCGGCGCCACCCTTCGCCACCGAGACGTGGAAGTCGATGAGGTCCTGGGTCACCGCACCCCGGGGCATGACCCCCTCGAAGGTGGCGGCCTTGATGATGCGGTTGCGCAGGGCCAGGGGCCCGAGGGTCGCGGGCGCGAACGCCGACGGCCCCGAGGCCGCTCGGGCGCTCGCTTCCTGGTGGTCCGACATGGCCAGAGCATGGCCGAAGAATTGACGCCCCGTCAGGAACGCCCAGCATGCGCCACCTGATCGGGGTAGGTTCCCGTCGTCGCCGTGGAGACGGCGTCGCGTTGTCAAGGGGTGCAGTGGTGGTGGACCTCGGTCTGTCGTCGCTGCGTAGACACGAACAACAGATGGGGAAAACATGAAGAAGCTCCTCGGCCTGCTGGCCGTGCTCGCGCTCACCGTCGTCGCCTCCAGCTGCGGAGACCGCGGCTCGGACGCCTCGGGCGGAACCGGCGGCAGCGACACCACCGCCGCACCCTCGTCCGACGATGGCGGCGGATCGGGCGACTGGGGCGACCTCAAGGGCGTCTGCGGCCCGAACGAGAAGGGCGGCAAGGTGCCCGGCGGGGACGACTCGCAGGGCGTCACCGAGGACAGCATCACCCTCGGCACGGTGGCCGACCCGGGCTTCTCCGCCCGCCCCGGCCTCAACCAGGAGATCTTCGACGCCGGCGACGCCTTCGTCGCCTGGTGCAACGCCGCCGGCGGCATCAACGGCAAGGAGCTCAAGCTCAACAAGCACG
Organism: uncultured Acidimicrobiales bacterium; assembly: GCA_937926025.1. GTDB lineage: Bacteria > Actinomycetota > Acidimicrobiia > Acidimicrobiales > Iamiaceae > Aquihabitans. Next base: position 1,538 of record CALANQ010000029.1, on the reverse strand, counting down.
ACGCCAAGCTCACCGACTACAAGCCGGCGCTCGACGAGGCCTGCGGCACCGACTTCGCCATGGTCGGCGGCGGCGCCGTCCAGGACAACCTGTGGGAGACCACCGGCAAGGCGTGCGACCTGATCGACGTCGCCGGCTTTGCGGTCACGCCGGAGAAGGCCGGCCTCGCCGGTCAGACCCCGTCGGAGACCCGCACCGTGCAGCCCGTCCCCAACCCGGGCGACCGCTACATCGTGGCCGGGCTCAAGCTGGTCGATGAGAAGTACCCCGACGCCCTGGCGAACACCGGCTTCCTCACGGCGGACTTCCAGACCCTGGCGGCGCAGTACACCAAGGAGTCGCAGGGCTTCGAGTCCCAGGGCGCCGACATCGTCTACAAGGGCGTGTACGGCATCAACGGGGAGGCCAACTGGACCCCGTTCGTGACCGCCATGGAGAAGGACGGCGCCACGCTGCAGAAGTTCATCGGCGAGGGTGCCAACGCGGCGGCGTTCGAGAAGGCCCGCCAGAAGGCCGGCTACGAGCCCGAGGTCCGCCTCTACGAGACCAACTTCTACGACCAGGCGTTCATCGAGGCCGGCGGCACCGCCGTCGATGGGGCCCTGATCACCAGCGTCTTCATCCCGATGGAGGAGGCGTCGGACCACCCGGCCACGCAGCAGTACCTCGACGTCATGGACGAGCAGGGCGGCAAGAAGGCCCTCCTCGGCATGCAGAGCACCTCGGCGTGGCTGCTGTTCGCCACCCTCGCCCGGGACTGCGACCAGGCCGACGACCTCACCCGCGACTGCATCCTGAAGGGCGCCGACAAGGTCACCGAGTGGACCGGTGGCGGCCTCCACGCCGCCACCAACCCCAGCCAGAACGATCCGGCACCGTGCCAGATGGTGATGGAGATCAAGGACCAGAAGTTCACCCGGTGGGGTCCCACCGATGAGGACTTCTCCTGCCCGGACGAGGGCGTGGTCGAAGTCGAGCCCGCCAGCTAGGCATCCGTCTTGGACGAGTTCCTCACGTTCACCATCATCGGGCTGGTCACCGGCTCGCTCTACGCGATCGCGGCGAGCGGGCTGGTGGTCACCTACACCACCTCGGGCATCTTCAACTTCGCCCACGGCGCCACCGGCATGTTCGCGGCGTTCGTGTACTGGAAGCTGCGGTACGACCTGGGGTGGCCCGCACCGATCGCCCTGGCGGCGGTGCTCCTGGTGATCGCTCCGCTGTTCGGCGCGGTCGTGGAGCGGGTGATCATCCGGGGCCTGTGGAACGTGTCCGAGGTGACGAAGCTGATCGTGTCGGTCAGCCTCCTGTTCGGCGTCTACTCGGCGGCGACGATCCTGTTCTCGCCCAACGTCGGCCGGGAGTTCCCGGGCTTCTACACCGGGAACACCATCGACCTCGGCGTGTACCCGATGCCGTGGCACGAGGCCATCACCATCGCCGCCGCCATCGTGACGGCGGGGGTGCTGCGCTTCGTGCTGTTCGGGACCCGCAGCGGGATCGCCATGCGGGCCGTCGTCGATGACCGGGACCTGTCC
>CALANQ010000028.1 GCA_937926025.1 uncultured Acidimicrobiales bacterium | reverse complement strand
CCGCACGGTGTGCCGGGCCAGCTACATCCACCCCGCGGTGGAGCCCGCGTTCGAGTCCGGTGACCTGGCCGCTGCGTGGTCCGTGTCCCGCCGCTCCAACCGCTACACCCGCGCCGAGCGCACCACCCTGCGGCTGCTCGACGCGGCGGCGTGACCGAGAACCGGGTGTGAACGGCGCGCGCGCCGGGCATCCTGCCGCCATGGCCCGTCCGCCTGCCGCCCTCCCGGTCCGCCGCCGCAGCGGCGCCGCGCTCGGCGCGGGCACGGCGCTCATCGCCGGCGGCCTGGCCATGCTCGGCGCCGAGGTGCTGTGGACGGCGCACCGGCGGCTCCCCAGCCTGTCGGGCATCGACGCCACCGGCCTGGTGCCCGGCCGCGACACGGACCGGGATCCGGTCCGGGTGGTGGCGGTGGGAGACAGCACGCTGACCGGGCCGGGCCTCACCGACGCCGACGACATCTGGCTGCGCCGGGCGCTCACCGACCTCCGGCTCGACCGCAGCGTCGACGTGGTCTCGCTCGCCGTCGGCGGGTCGCGCGCCGCCGACGTCCGAGAGATCGTGCCCGCTGCGATCGAGGCCGAGCCCGACGTCGCCATCGTGGCCGTCGGGTCCAACGACGCCATCCACGGCACCGGCTTCCGGGCCTTCACCGAGTCGCTCGACACCATCGTCGCCGCCCTCCTCACCCAGGCGCGCATGGTCGGGGTGTGCAACGTCGGCGACCTCGGCAACGTGGCCCGGGTGCCGATGCCGTTGAGCTCGCTGCTGCGCCAGCGCAGCCTGGCCATCAGCCGCCGTATCGCCACCGTGGTCGCCTCGCACGAACGGGCGGTCCTGCTGGACGTGACCGCAGCCAACGTCGGCTTCCGCGACCGGGGCGTGTTCGCCGAGGACCTGTTCCACCCCAACGAGACCGGCCACGCACTGTGGGCCGAGGCGGCCGAGCCGGGGCTCACCGCGGTGCTCGCCGGCCTGGCCCAGCCCGATCGGCTCCCCGCCGGTTGACCCGAGCCCGGCCCGGGAACCGGAGATCATGAGCGATCCCCAGCCCACCCAGCCCGAAGTGCCGCCGACGCCGCCGGCCCCGGTGCCGCCCCCGACGCCCACGCCGGGTGATCCGCCGATGCCGGGCCCGACCCCCACGCCGGCGCCCACGCCCGATCCGGCACCGGTCCCTCCGGTCACCGAGCCGATCACGCCGACGGTGCGCTGAGGGCGCCCGGGTCTCAGCCTCCGGTCTTGGGGTGGGCCTTCAGGGGCTGCTCCTCGGCCGAGGGCTCGGCCTCCGGGGCCAGGTCGCCGTGATCGGCGCGCACGTGCAGGTCGGCCTCGTCGAGGACCGCCTCCTCCTCTTCGGGGGAGGCGTCGGGGTCACTGGTCTCCAGCTGGGCGAGCTTGCCCTCCGCCTCCGCCCGCCGGTCCGCCGTGGCCCAGCCCAGCGCCTCCTTGGCCTTCCCCGCCGCCTTCTGGATCGCGTTCGGGTCGTTCTCGTCGTGCGCCATGAGCTGGCTCCTCAGGTGGTCGGTGCTTCCCGATCGGTACCCGACCGGTCTTCTGATCAGTCGCCGAACACGAGGTGGCCGCCGAGGTACGCACCGACCGCCGGAGCGGATCGCCCGGCGGTCGATCGGGTACCGGGACCGTGCCGCTCCCGATGGAGGAACCATGACCAACCCGACCGATCTGGACCTGACCGGCACGACCATCGCCTTCCTCGCGACCGATGGGGTGGAGCAGGTGGAGTTGACCGAGCCGTGGAAGGCGGCGGAGGCTGCCGGGGCCACGGTCCACCTGGTCTCGCTGCGCGACGAGGTCCAGGGGTTCGACCACCTCGACAAGGCCGACACGTTCCCGACCGACCGCCGGGTCGCCGACGCCAACCCGTCCGTCTACGACGCCCTCGTCCTGCCCGGTGGGGTGGCCAATCCCGACGAGCTCCGCACCGATGACGCCGCGGTCGGCTTCGCCCGCACCTTCCTGGAGAGCGGCAAGGTGGTGGCGGCGATCTGCCACGCGCCGTGGACCCTGGTGGAGGCCGAGGCGGTCTCCGGGCGGCGCCTGACGTCGTGGCCGAGCCTCGCAACCGATCTGCGCAACGCGGGTGCGGATTGGGTGGACGAGGAGGTGGTGGTCGACGTCGACGGGGGTCCCGGGACCTTGATCACCAGCCGCAAGCCCGATGATCTCCCCGCCTTCAACGAGGCCCTCCTCGATGCCCTGAGCAGGGTGGGAGCCGCGGTCGGCGGCTGATCGCCGGCCCGCGAGCGGGCCGACGACGTATGGGATCGGGGTGGGGTGGGTAGTGCGCGCCGCTCGACACATCCGTTTCACAACGGGCCATCGGCCGAAACACGGCGTTCATCGAGATCCGGTGCACGAGGCCGGACGCGTTGCTACCTTC
>CALANQ010000027.1 GCA_937926025.1 uncultured Acidimicrobiales bacterium | reverse complement strand
GAGCCGCCTCTACTTCAGCGGCGTCGACCCGCGGGTCATCAGCGTGGTCGACACCGCCCGCCTGGTCGAGGTCGGGTCGGTCGCGTTCGCCGCCCCGGAGTACCCGGGGGCCATGGCGGTCGCCGCCGACGGACGGCTGGTGGTCGCGGTCTCCAGCGGGTCGTCGCGCTACGCCGTGATGGCCATCGACCCCGACACCCTGGCCCGCACCACGTACGTCCAGGACCTGTCGTGGCCGACCATCGTCGCCTCCTACGACGCCACCCACGTGGCCGTGCTCGACAACAGCACCCTCCGGATCATCGACCTGTCCTCGGGCACGGTGGCCCAGGCGGCCACCGGCACGGGCGGCAGCGCCCTCAGCCCCTGGGGCGACGATGGGTTCGTGGTGGGGAACCGGGCGCTCTACGACGCCGACGCCACCCTGACCTCGATCCTGCCCGCGTGGAGCAACGGCGAGTCGCTCGGAGCCGACCCGGCCGGCGCCCGCGCCTACCGCATCTCCGGCAACCAGCTCGAGGTGCTCGACCTGCACCGGGCGCTGGTCAACCGCACCATGGCGCTGGGCAAGAGCGGCATCAGCGGGTCCGACGTCGACGTCAGCGCCGACGGCCGCACCGTGGTCATCCCCACGAACCTCGGGATGGTCGTCGCCGGTCCGCCCACCTCGCTGGCCGCCGAGCCGGCACCGCTGGAGCGGGCGCCGTTCTCGCCGTTCGTCCCCACCGCGGGCACGAACGACGGCGTGAAGGTGAGCGACGTGGCGGTGGCTCCCGACAGCGCCACCGTGTGGGCCGTCAACCAGGGTCTCAACCAGATCGAGGTGCTCGACGCCACCACCCGCGACCGCCTGAAGGTCATCAAGCTGGACCACGTGCCGTCCGCGCTGGACTTCTCGCCCGACGGCAGCACCGCCTACGTGGTGGGGGAGGGCGCCGCCAAGGTCACCGTGATCGACACCGCCAACCGGACGGTCGACCACGCGTTCCGGCTGGCCAACGGCCCGGCCATGGACGTGGCGGTGGCCGCCGACGGCCGGCTCCTCGTCCAGCGCGTCGGGTCCAGCTCCTCGTCCATCGACGTCATCGACCCGGCCACGGAGGCGGTGGCCGCCGGTACCACCGCCGTCGCGGTGGGCGAGCCCCACCGGCTCGCGGTCAGCGGCGACCGGTCCAAGGTGCTGGTCCCCGTCGCCTCCAACGGCAGCACGGCCCGCTGGTACGACGCCGCCACCCACGGCTTCACCCCCGTCGTCACCGTGGCCAGCTACGCCTTCTACGGCGCAGCGGTCGACCAGACCGGTGACCGGGTGTTCGGCGGGCGGCGGGTCCTCGACGGCGACCTGGCCACCGTCGGTGCCATCAACACCCCCCAACCGCTGCCGTACCTGGCGGGCATCTCGCCCGACGGATCGCTCGGCTACCGCGTCGAGGGCACCGACGTGCGGGTCCTGGACCTGGACTCCCAGGTGGCGCTGCGCAGCGTGGCCACCGGTGACCTCGGGGCGAAGCAGGACGGCCGCAACGGCGGCGCCTTCGCCGTGTCCGCCGACGGGCGCACGGTGGCGGTCATCACCGCAGGCGGCCTGTCGATCCTGCGGGACCCCTGAGCGGCCTCAGGTCCAGTCGAACAACCAGTGGCGGCCGAACAGCGTGGCCGCCAGCGCGCCCATGGCGGGCACCAGGTTGTCCATGAGCTCCGGGCAGTACGCGTAGTGCTGCACGGCCAGCTCGAACGCGGCTCGGGCGTCCTCGGGGGGCCGCCCGACGAGGCACTCCATGCGCTCGAGCCCCAGGCCCACCAGCTCCGCCTCGTAGACCTCGTGCCAGAAGTGCAGGACCGCCAGGTGCTCGGGGCCGCCGATGTCGTGGCGCTCGGCCCCCGACCACGCCAGCAGCGCCGGGACCTCCCAGCCGCCGTGGGCGGGCACCAGGGCGATGGTGACGGTGTCTCCGGCCAGGGCGCGCACGGCGTCCTCGTCGGGTCGGGCCGTGAGCCGGGTGCGGATGGCGTCGGCGTCCTGCTCCAGCTTGGCCAGGTGCCGGGGCACGTCCTCGAGGTACTCGTCCTCGGCCGGGTTGCCGATCCACTCCGCCAGCAGCTCGGGTGCGCTGGGGGCGTCCTCGATCTCCGGGATGCCGGGGGTCGACCGGGCCAGCATCTCCAGGCGCCAGGTGAGCTGGTCGATGACCTGCGGGTCGCTTCCGAGCAGGACCGGCCACAGCCCGGTCCGCGGATGGCGCTCCCGCAGCGCCTGCCAGGTGGCGAGCGCCGGCGCGCCGCCGGGGACCACGTGGCTCCAGGCCTGCTCGCCGCGCAGGGTGTGGCACCACGGTTCGAAGCCGGGCGGGGGTTGGGAGCCGCCGGGGAGCAGTGCGGGGCCGTTCACGTCAGAACAGCCGCAGTTCGTTGGACTCCAGGCCCCGGAGCTCGTCGTAGTCGACCTCGACCCACTCGATGTCGCGGTCCTTGGCCAGGACCTTGGCCTGCGGCTTGATCTGCTGGGCGACGAACATGCCGCGCACCGGCCGGAGCATCGGGTCCCGGTTGAGGAACTCCAGGTAGCGGGTGAGCTGCTCCACCCCGTCGATCTCGCCGCGGCGCTTGATCTCGACCGCGATGGCGACGCCGTCGGCATCGCGGCAAAGCAGGTCGACCGGGCCGATGTCCGTGGGGTACTCACGGCGCACCAGCCGCAGGCCCTCGCCGAGCTTGGTGCAGTTGGCGGCGAGGAGCTCCTGGAGGTGCGCCTCGACCCCGTCCTTCTGGAGGCCCG